>CACWOA010000347.1 GCA_902762395.1 uncultured Ruminococcus sp. | reverse complement strand
AATTCTTTTTGCTGGAGCGTTGCCTTGACGGACAGCTTCCTGACCGATCATGCGAAGAATATTGTAAGCAAGTACAGTGAGTTCGAGAACCAGTTCGTTGGTATCAAACTTACCGGAAGGAAGACGTTCTACTCCCATATCGGTTTTGATTTCACTGTGGAACTGTTCACATTCGCCGTGTGCATGGTAGAGGGCAATAATATCCTCATCACTGTCACCGAGGTTAGTCCAAAACATGTTTATGTCAATTTCAGGTACCAAAAGCAATTGACCGTCAGGTGTGGATGTGCGCTCTATCATTTCATAGACAATACGGTTGCGGATAACCTTTTCTTCACCGGACTCGGAAGTGTAATGAATGTCCTTGAAGGTGGTGCCGATGTAAACCGTTTTTCCTTCTCTGGGACTGCTGATGTTTTTGCACCATGATCGGATATTGGAAGCCCATTCATCTCTGTCTTCCCTGCGTAGATTGCGCTTAACGACATAATAAACGCCTTTATCCAGCATGATTCCGACATTATCAGTAGCGTCGTTTCCGGAATCCAGCCTGAAAAGAAGCGGTTGATCTGTTATCTTTCTGCAAAGCTCAATCGTCTGGCGCAGGAAAGCAGGGGTACCGTTCTGACAATGCTGGCTGCCCGTTCTCAATTCTGTATTGACAAGGTACCCCTCGGTTCCGATATATGCCATCATAGGTGCGTATCCCATAAATTTCTTGTATGTCCAGCCTATGCCTTCTTTTTGCGTTTTGGAATTGTCCATCGGTGTGACATCCATATCTACAGGAACCATGCCGATTTTCAATGGAGTAGGTTGTACCCTGTTTTTTCTGAGCAGATCTGTATTGAAAGCAAGCAATGACATTCTCAGCTTGGTTCCGATCTCATCCATTCTCTGTCGCAACGTGGCGGGTGACGGCAAACCTCTATTGAGATGAAGTGCATTCTGGTAATACGCAGCATCATTCTGAAGTTCACTCACATATTCAAAATCGGGCTTTCCCATGCAAAGCAGGGCGATGAATGTTGTCATGACAGCACCGGCATCAATTTGTTTTCGTGAGCGTTTTTCAGCTAATTTCACATCACGGAATTGTTCTGAAAATCCTGCTCTCTCCAAAATATCTCCTACAATGCCAATTCCTGATGCCGCCGGTATTCTCTTGTCTGTCAGTTGATAGATGATTTTCTGATGTGCCATTTTCACATTCAAACCCTTCCTGTTTGTTGCTTATATTATACCAGAAAAGGCTTGTTTTTCATTTTCTGTTTTGTATTTTCCGCCTCTCAACACCCTATTTTACGCGGTTTTCAACTTCTTCACTTTTCCACTTTCACGGATTCAGGTCATTTATTATGTCCCTTCTGAGTATACAAAAAGAAAGATAGATTTTTCCTGTGAAATTCTTTTTGATGGAATTCACATCTCACGACTATACTTTTCAATAAAACTAAATGCTTCCAAGACTGTTCCGATACGGTTTGTAAGGAAAGATTGTAAAAAAGCATTTGTCTCATATTCCCATAGGGATAAAGAAAGAGTTATCGAACAGCTTGTAGCCATACAAAACTTTGCACCCCATATGCGTTTCTGGATGGATAATCAGAGTATGAATGCGGGAGATTTATGGCGCGATGAAATCGCCAAAGCAATAAAAAAATCTGATGTTTTTTTGCTTTTCTGGTCTGTTAATTCAATGAAATCAGGGGAAGTAGAAAAAGAGTGGCGATATGCTCTTGATCTTGAAAGAAAAAAGAGACTAAAATATGGAGCAAGATTTATTTCGCCTGTTCCTCTTGATGAGCCATCTGAATGTCCACCTCCAAAAGAATTAGAAAGTCTGCACTTTGGTGATCCTTCCTTTGATATTTCTATTCAAGACATAGATAAAATAAATTTCTTGGTCAACAAAGCAAAACACAGAAATATAATATTAATTGGGAAATAATGTTTTGTATAAAAATGAAGTTGTCTCCCTACACAAACAAAATCCCCCGCGTGTCGTAGACCGATTCGGTAGACACATTTCCGCAGCGGATAGCGCGGTCAAGCGCCATGATGGTGGCGATGGCTCCGTCAATCTTCTCGGTGGATTTTTCCTTGTCGGCTTTGATGTTGCCCGCCGGATCGGTGCGGATGTAGATGTTGTCCATCATCCAGCGGAGAACCGGATGCCCGCCGTGGGCGATCTTCTGCTCCAGCACCAGCTTCATCAGTTCCTTGGTCGGCGGAGACATATCCTTGAAACCCTGACCGAAGGGAACGACGGTAAATCCCATGCCCTCGAGATTCTGCACCATCTGCACGGCTCCCCAGCGGTCAAAGGCAATCTCGCGGATGTTGAATTTTTCGCCCAGACGTTCGATGAAATTCTCAATGAAGCCGTAATGCACGACGTTGCCCTCGGTGGTCATGAAAAGCCCCTGTCGCTCCCACAGATCATACGGCACATGGTCGCGCCGGACGCGGAGCGGCACCGTTTCCTCCGGAATCCAGAAGTACGGCAGAATCATATATCTGTCGTCCTCGTCGGTGGGCGGAAAGACCAGCACGAACGCCGTGATGTCGGTCGTGCTGGAAAGGTCAAGGCCGCCGTAGCAGACGCGCCCTTCCAGCGCGTCCTCATCGACCGGAAAGGCGCAGGCGTCCCATTTCTCCATCGGCATCCAGCGGACAGCCTGCTTCACCCACTGATTCAGTCGGAGCTGCCGGAAGGAATTTTCTTCGCCCGGATTCTGCCGCGCGGAATCGCAGGCGGCTTTCACCTTGTCGATGCCGACCGTGATGCCGAGGGAGGGATTCGCCTTCTTCCAGACCTTCGGGTCGGTCCAGTCTTCGCTCTCGTCCGCGCCGTAAATCACGGAATAGAATGTCGGGTCTACCTTGCGGCCTTCCGCGATGTCGATTGCCTTCTGATGCACCTCGTAGCAGATGGAATTGGTGTCGTTGCCCGCCGTGGTGATGAGAAAATACAACGGCTGCATCCGGGCGTCACCGGAACCTTGCAGCATGACGTCAAACAGCTTGCGGTTGGGCTGGGTATGCAGTTCGTCAAATATTACCCCGTGGGTGTTGAAGCCGTGCTTGTTCGCCACGTCCGCAGAAAGCACCTGGTAGAAGGAATTGGTCGGCTTGTAGATCAGCTTTTTCTGCGATTCCAGAATCTTCACCCGCTTGGATAATGCCGGACAGAAGCGCACCATATCCACCGCCACGTCAAAGACGATTTTCGCCTGGTTGCGGTCGGCGGCGCAGCCGTAGACCTCGGCGCGTTCCTCGCCGTCCCCGCAGGTCAGCAGCAGCGCGACGGCGGCGGCAAGCTCCGACTTGCCCTGTTTCTTGGGAATTTCGATGTACGCCGTGTTGAACTGCCGGTAGCCGTTGGATTTGAGAATCCCGAACAAATCGCGGATGATCTGCTCCTGCCAGTCGATCAGTTCAAACGGCTTTCCCGCCCATGTGCCCTTGGTGTGGCAGAGGTTTTCGATG
>CACWOA010000346.1 GCA_902762395.1 uncultured Ruminococcus sp. | reverse complement strand
TGTCCCAATGGGGCAGCGTCCGTCTCGCCAATCAGGGTTTTACCGCCTTTGAAATCCTGCAATACTATTTTGGGGACAACATTCAGCTGGTTCGCGACGCGCCTGTCGCCAACAACACGCCTTCCTATCCCGGCACGCCGCTGCGGCGCGGTTCCTTCGGGGACGATGTGCTGACCATCAAGCGGGAGCTCAACGCCATCCGCCGCAATTACCCCGCGCTTCCGCCCATCACCCAGCTGACCGGCGTATATGACTTTGAAACGGAACAGGCGGTGACCGCCTTTCAGGAAATCTTCAACCTCGACCCCGACGGCGTGGTCGGCAAGGCGACATGGTATAAAATCAAGCAGGTCTTTTCCGCTGTCAAACGGCTGTCCGACGTGACGGGCGAAGGGCTGGAAATCTCCGAGGTGGAGCGCCGCTACACCCGCGCCCTGCAGCTGGGCGACAGCGGGGTGGATGTGGAGGCAGTGCAGTATTATCTCGCCTTTCTCGGCTACTTCTTCCCCTCCCTTCCCCCCATTCCCATCACAGGCTATTTCGGGGAACAGACCCGCGACGCGGTCTATACCTTCCAGTCGCTCTACGGACTGACAGTGGACGGCATTGTCGGACAAAGTACCTTCCGCACACTGGAAGCTGCCTACCGGGCGGCGGTCAGCGAACTGCCCCCCGATTACCAGAGCGCCATCGGCGAGCCTTACCCCGGCCGCTTTCTGGTGCAGGGAGACACCGGGGAAAGCGTGCGCATTATCCAGCGCTATCTTAACGTCATCTCCCGGAACGACCCGCAAATCCCCAACGTGAATGTCACAGGTGTATTTGACGACGCGACCCGCAGCGCCGTGCTCGCCCTCCAGAGGCAGCTCGGCATCGAGCAAAACGGCGCCATCGGCCCTGTGGAATGGAGTGAGATCATCACCCGCGGCAATAATCTGTAACTGTTTTCTTTCTTAACAATAATCCCCGAAAAAGGTGAAGAAGCACCTTTTCCGGGGATTCTGCTTACTTTTTATACTGATTGGTTTTCGCGTTAAAAACATATTCTCCGCTGACTAGGTCATAATCCGTGACGGTCATCCATTTCTGATAGGCCTGATAGAGCGCTTTGCGGTAGGAAGTGCCGCTCCACTTTTTATTGTACAAAGCGTTGCCCTTCACGACGGCCGCAAACTCCGCTGTGCAGTCGGGATTGGAATGGAAAAAGTTATTGCGTGCGCCCTCCGAGACAGCGCTGTCAAATACAGCCAGACGAAGCTTCGGATGATTTTCCAGCGGTGAAATGTCCTTTACCGCTATGCCGGAACCGATTCGTCCGTAAAGATTGACATATTGCAGATTCTGGAGGCTGCCAAGGCTGCCGACGTCTGTCAGATAGGTGCCGTCCGCTTCAAAATATTCCAGTTCGGACAGCTTCTCCACACCGTCTATGCTTCTGAGGGGATTATGGGTCACAGTCAGCGCACGCAACTGCCTGAGATTCTCAATTCCTTTCAGATTTTCAAATCCGTTGCCGCTCAGATCCAGCGCCACCAGCTCTGTGCAATATTGAAAAACGGGCGCAAAATCCTTTGTGGTATATTTCAGCGGGGAATACATGGTGGACAGCACCTTCGCGTCGGTACGCACCGGCATATCACGGATATACACATACCAGATGAATTTCAGATCGGGAAATTGCCGTCCCAGATCTTCCATCTGTTCATTCGACAAGCCGCATCCGCACATATTCACTGCCCGCAGATCATAAAAATATTCCCTGCTGCTCTCCAACGCCTCTCTGACCTTGTCCAGCTTCAGTTTCTTTCCTCTCAAATCGAGCGTCGTCACAGTCGAATTGGTTTTGACACCAAGCACAGTGAAACTCCATTTAACGCGGCACTGAGGGAATTTTTCTTTTAAAACCTCGATTTGCTCGATATCGGTGAACGCCGTAGCGTCGATGACTTCGAGATGAGGGAAATAGCGCACCCGCTCCAATTCCTGGTCGGAAATATCCTTTGACAGCTTGATGGTTTTTACATTGCTGCCATAATCCTTGTTATTAAATGTGAGTATGCGCAGGATATCACACGCGGGCAGCCGCTCCTTCAGATAATCATAATCCTCATCCGAAACCTCGCAGTATGACACATCGAGGTTCTTGAGGTTTCGCAGGGCGGACAACTCCAGCAACTCCTCATGGGTGATATCGGCCTGATCGGCTAAAAGCACATCCCCGATAATCTGCGCGTCGGGATGCAGGCTGTAAAAATGCACGCATTGTTCCGCCGGAGTGCTCCTGTCCTTGATGATGACCGTCTTCAGCGCGGGGCATTCGTCAAACACCGACAGATCACGCAGGGAAGTATGGGTCAGATCCACCTTTTCCAGTTTATGCAGCTTGCCTAAGGCGGAAAAATCCTCGATATCGCTTCCGCTCAGATTCAGAACCGCCGTGTTTCTGGAATAAACAGTGCCGTCCAGCAGTATGAAATTCATCAGAAAAACACCCATCGCGCCTAATACCAGTACCAGCACGCAAGCCGCAATGATGAAACCTACCCGTTTATTGGCAGGACTTTGTCCGTTTTGCTCTTTCAAGAAGTCCATCTCCTTATATTACTCACACTTTAGCCGATTGTAAAAGTTGAAAAATCGCGCAAATATGGGGCATGGTCAACGGGAAAGGGGCGATTTATTCTCCACTTCAAGCAAGGCAAATCTTGATATTAAGCTACTTCCGTATTCGCCCATCCCCCGATATCAGCCGTAGCTCGTTCCGCTCGTTCGGCTACGCCTCACTCGTGGGGCGCTGCCCC
>CACWOA010000345.1 GCA_902762395.1 uncultured Ruminococcus sp. | reverse complement strand
TAAAAGGGAGTATAATGAAAAATAAAAAGGAGTCTGCAAATGGACAGAAAAAACTTCAACACCATCTTTCTGAGCATTGCGGCGGCGATTCTGTTCTTCTTCTCGCTCTACCACATCGCGGAGATCTGGGGCTTTATTTATTCCTTTATCACGGCGCTCCAGCCGTTGTGGATGGGCATCGTCTTTGCCTATCTTCTCTGCCCCGTGGCGGCGTTTTTTGAGCGGAAGTTCACCAGAATCAAATCCATCGCCCGCTTTGCCCGCGCTCTTTCGGTGCTGGTGACAAGCCTCGCTGTGCTGGCCGCCTTTGTCCTGTTGTGTACGATGCTGATACCGCAGCTCGTCACCAACGTCGCGGAACTCGCCGTCAACTTCCCGACCATGCTGGAAAAATGGATTTCACAGCTGCAAGCCTATCTTGCCACTGACAGCGATCTGGCCACGGCGCTCAACGCCTTTATCGATCCGGCGAAAAATATGATCACCTCATGGGTCAAAAACAACTTCCTCGACACGGTCCACGAAACCATTGAACAGGCCAACAAAACCTTCGGCGGCTTCATCACAGGCAAACTGATCGACTCGCTGATCGTCGGCGTCATCTGCTTTATTTTCATGATGATTTTAGGTATGCCTTACGCGCTTCTCATCAGCGTGATTATCGGCGTGACCAATATCATCCCGATGTTCGGTCCCTTTATCGGCGCGATTCCCAGCGCGTTTCTGCTGCTGCTGGTATCGCCCCAGAAATGCCTGATCTTCATTATTTTCATCATCATTCTCCAGCAGATCGACGGCAACGTGATCGGTCCGAGAATTCTCGGCAATTCTACGGGACTCTCGGCGCTGTATGTGACGGTCGCCATTCTGATTTTCGGCAAGCTTTTCGGCTTCCTCGGCATGATTATCGGTGTGCCGCTCTTCGCGACCATTTACTACATGGTCAAGCGTCTGGCGGAATATTCGCTGAAACAGCGCGGTCTTCCCACGCGAACCTCCGCCTATCGCACCAAGAATGAGGAGAAGCTCTTCGCGGAAGTGCGGGAGGAAATCGCGGAAGAAACCAAAACCCATACAGAAGAAACATAATCTTCCTGAAAGCCGCGCATGTATCCGGTGCAACCGCATGCGCGGTCATCTTTTTTCTCATTGAAAAAAGTGAAGAAAATTGATTTCGGTATTTTTTTGCAATATGACTTGTCGTACACGAAGATTTATGATATAATCATATTCAATCACGGTGAAAAGAGGGAACCCATATGCAGAAACAACGCGCGAAGCCGGTCTATATTCTTTTCGATTACGGTCAGACGCTGGTCACGGAGGGAGCCTATGACGGGGCGAAGGGATATGACGTGATTCTCCGCCGCGCCTCCGCCAATCCGAACGGCGTGACAGGCGCGCAGCTCCAGCGGGATGTCGAAGCACTCAACCGTGAGCTGGGGCGGTTCGACCCCGCCACGCGGCACAAAAGGCTGACCGAAACGCCGGAGGAAAGCATCAACCGCTGGCTCTTTGCCAGGCACGGCGTTACGTTCGACTGCGACCTGCGGGAGTTGGAGCTGCCCTTCTGGAACGCCGCCAATCCCTGCACGCCGACAGACGGCATCATCGGACTGCTCGGCTTTCTGAAGGAGGAAGGCATCCGCACGGGTGTGGTCAGCAATCTTTCCTTCTGTGGGGAAACGCTGCGGGGCAGGATCGCGGGATGTATTCCCAACGCGGATTTTGATTTTGTGATTTCCTCGTGCGACTATCTCTTTCGCAAACCCAACCCGCATATCTTTGAAGCGGCGCTCGCCCGGGCAGGCGTGACCCCCGATAAGGTATGGTTCTGCGGCGACCAATTTCTGCCCGACATACAGGGTGCGACCGCCGCCGGCATGACGGCGGTATGGTACAAGGCATTCCTGCGGTATGATCAGGATTGCCGTATGACGGAGAACGGCATAGAGATCGGCGACTGGGAAGAACTGAAAGAAATCATCCGCCGCACGCATTGACCCGACTGCCCCACCCCATCACATCAACAGGAGAATGATTTACAATGGCAATGGATTTTGAAAAAATGACAGAGGAAGAACTACTCGAAGCGGCGCAGCACTATCTGGACGGAACCGACGACTTTGAACAGGATCCGGAAATGGGCGCGCAGCTCCTCAAAACAGCGGCGGACCGGGGCAATGCCAATGCGCTCTGCGATTACGGCACCTGCCTTTTCAACGGAACCGGCGTGCCAAAGGACGACGGCGCGGCACTGCGCTATTGGGAGGAAGCGGCGCAAAAAGGATGCGCCCCCGCTATGCACAAGATGGCGGTGTGCTGGCTCAACGGGCTGTGCGGCATGGAAAAAGACCCCGCCAAAGCGGTGGAATTCTTTACGCAGGCGGCGGAGAAGGGGGAACTCAACTCCACTTTCAACCTCGCGGTGATGTATGAAAACGGCGTCGGCGTCACTAAAGACCTCGCCAAATCCGGGCAGTATCTGCAAGCCGCCGCCGAAAAGAAATACCCCCTCGCCTGCTTCTTTCTGGGCATGAAAACCATGGCGGGCGCGGGCGACGACGCGGAGCAAATCGCCCGGGCGGTCAGTCTGATACAATTCGCGGCGGAAGCCGGCGAAGCGCAGGCGCAGTTTGTCTATGGCAGTCTCTTCCAGGACGGACACGGCGTGGAAAAGGATCTGGCGCAGGCGGCGGGCTGGTATCGCCGTTCCGCCAAGGGCGGATTTCCCCTTGCCAATCAGGCGCTCATGCGGCTGG
>CACWOA010000344.1 GCA_902762395.1 uncultured Ruminococcus sp. | reverse complement strand
TTTTAACCAACCAATCATGACGTCGTCCGAACGGAATCAGCGCCGCCAATCACTATGGGAAGAATTTGTGGGTGCTATCTCAGAAAAGGTCAGGGGAACGACTTGCGTTGACTGGCTGACAGCCATGTTTGGCAGCAGGAAATACGGTTACCACATCGTGCTGACGGAGTATAAGGCGGATGCACGCGCGGCGGAAGCTTTGCTCTCAAATGTGTGCCGCGTGGTAAACGCGAGATATGCGCGTGATTTTGCATGGATACAGCTTGCCGTTTTGGGAGCGGACATGACCGGGGATTCACACTGGTTTGATTCCGACAGAGCGGGAGGCAAGCTGCTTCTCAATGCGATAACATTTTTCTTTCATGAGGCGGAAGGGTATGTGCCGGATAACAGGCAGACGCTTTATGATTTTTTTGGTATCGAGACGAATGGAATATCCGGCACGGCGACAGTGCTTTCCATTTCTTTCTTTGACGGGAGCGGAAACCCGCATCCGGGATTTGAGGCGTTTGCCAACAGACGTGAGCCTGTTACCGTTTCAGAAATCAATCTTCGTAAAATCCAATATGCCAGGAGTGCCAATAAAATTGTATATGCAGTAGAAAATCCGTCGGTTTTCGCTGTTTTGACAGAATACATACCGAAGGAAAGCTGCGGCTTGACCTGCACATTCGGACAAATCAGAACAGTGGTGGCCAGATTGATTGAATTGCTGCTTGCAGGCGGCTGTGTGATTTATTATGCCGGTGATTTTGACCCCGAAGGATTGCAAATTGCGGATAAACTCATGACAACACATGAGAACGGTAGTGTGATACCGTGGCGAATGAGTATGCAGGATTATATGGAACTGCAAAAGAATAAGGAGATCATCAGCGACAGACGTCTGAGCATTTTACACACAATCCAGTCCCCTTGCCTGAAAAAAACCGCTGAAGCAATTCTTAATGAAAAACACGCCGCCTATCAGGAATTACTGATAAAGCACATGATCAACGATGTCGTTCAAGTGAAAAGGGATTGAATGAACATTGGTTATTGACAATCCTCTTTTCTTTGATTACTGCGACGCAGTTTTTGCACCGTGAAAAAAGAAACAGACCAGGCACTTAAGGCGATCATATATCGTCACTGCAATACCTGATCTTTTTTGCTTTATGCAGCTATTCTCATGCCCCAGCCCGCAGCGCGTCAAAACGAACTGCCTTGGGGTGGTCGCTATCGGGCAGAATCAGATGGGCAAGCTCACTCTCCATCAGCAGAATGTCGTCGTAGGTCAGCGCTTCATATACCTGCGGGTTGAAATATTGCTCCACGAATTGCAAATGCTGTCTGACGGCAAAATTCTCCCGCGGCAGTTCCAGCACCTTGTGCAGCAGGTCGTCTACCAATGCCTTGCGGAATGCAATCAGCTCATCGGTCTGGTATTCCAATTCCTGCAGCTTCCAGATGATATTGGCTTTCAGCCCGAATACAGCCCCTTGCAGCGCAATCATCATGGGGGGCGGGTTGCCGTCGCTCATGTTGAAGAAAGCAAAATTATTGCAGAAATCGAAGATATAAAAACCATCCTTGTCCGCGCCGTCCATCAGACCGGGACAAAGACGGGTGCCGAGGATGGGAACTGGCGAAGAAAATAAATACATTTTTTGTTCAACCTTGTTGTGTTTAAAACAGATGATTAGCTTGACTGTAGGAACTATGCAGAATTTAATCAGTCATTTTCTGCTTAAAAATACAGTATGCTTGCGTGTTTCAGAAAGTGAAATGTATCAATTATTTCTGCATAGTTCCTAAGTATTGCTGATTAACCGTATGTACTTTACTGCGCTAAGAAAAGAAGGAAATCTCCCATATCCATTATTTTGTCACTATCATGGTTTATGTATTCGTTGCCATCATAGGCGCGAATAATTACGCTTGGTTCGTTTTTTATTAAATTTGAATAATAAGGATAAATGTAAATCTTCAACGCCCTGCTGCCTGAGTGAAAAATCTCAGAAGGCAGGGCGTTTTTATGAAGGATTTGTCTCACATCTTCCCATGCACCGCATATTCTGACAAAAGGAACGTCTGCCGCATGGCGTACAGTCCATCGGAACAGGCGGGCAGCAGAACGGGCGGTGAAGGCATTGCTGAAATTATGCGATTTGGACGACGGGGAGTGGGGGAGAGTGGTCTCTGTGGAGGAGGGTTGTTCCCTCCGGCGGCGGCTCACGGAACTGGGATTTATTGAGGGAACGCGGGTAAAGCGGTTGTTCACAGCGGCGGCAGGCGATCCGGCAGCATACCGGCTGCGCGGAACCGTCATTGCGCTGAGAAAGAGCGACAGCGCCGCCATTGCCGTGGAGTCCGCTGCGGAACATGGAAACACGGAAATACGCAAACACGCAAATACGGAAGGAGCGGGTGACGATGTGGACGGAAACCGGAAGAAAGAGGAAAAAGAGGCGTGCCGATGAGAAAAACGGCGCGGGACGGACGGTCAAAACCGTTGCGCTGGCGGGCAATCCGAATGTCGGAAAAAGCACGGTGTTCAACCGTCTGACAGGAATGCACCAGCACACGGGCAACTGGCCGGGCAAGACCGTTGCGACCGCTTCGGGATTTTTTGAGTATGACGGAATGCGCTATCGGCTGGTGGATATTCCGGGTATGTATTCTCTCACCCCGCACTCGGCGGAGGAAGAAGCGGCGGCGGAATTTCTGTACTTTGACGCGCCCGACGCGGTCATGGTGGTGTGCGACGCGGGCGCACTGGAACGTCATCTGCCCCTGGTGCTGCAAATTGCGGAGATGACCGACCATCTCATGGTGTGCGTCAATCTGAATGACGAGGCGGCGCGGCGGGGCATTCGGGTGGACGCGTCGAAATTGTCCGCCTTGCTGGGAGTGCCTGTGGTGAAGACCTCGGCGGCGAGGGGAGAAGGGATTGACGAGTTGGTGAAAGAGGCGGCGCGTCTGTGCAGCGGCGGAAAACAGCGCCCCTACCGCGTCAGATATCCCTGCGGGATTGACCGTGCGCTGAATGAACTGGGAGATGCGATTACGCAAACAACGCAGGACAGGGGGATATCCGGGAAAAACAGCGCACGCGGCACGGCGCTCAAAATTCTTGAAAACGACGAGGCTTATCTGAATGCTTTTCAGCGGAAGATGGGATTTGATATCCGGCGGACCGACAAGGTCAGAAGCGTGTCCGACCGAGAGAAAGCAGCCTTTTGCCAAAAAGGCTTTACCGGGGAAAGCATAGCCGCCACGGTGACAACCTGCCGCGTTCGCGCCGCCGGGAGTATTGCCGAGCGCTGCGTGACGAAAGACGGAAGTTCTGAGGTATCGAAGGGAACGACGCGGTCTGACCGGCTTGACAAACTCGACGAAATATTTACGGGGCGGGTGACGGGGAAACTCTGTATGCTGGCGCTCCTCGCTGTGGTGTTCTGGCTCACCGTGGCCGGTGCGAATGTGCCGTCGGCATGGCTGACGGCGCTGTTTGCCGGGCTGGAACCTCCCCTGCGCCGTTTGCTGGAGACGGGGCATATCCCCGATTGGCTGTGCGGACTGCTGATGGACGGCATCTACCGGGTGGTGACGTGGGTGGTGTCGGTCATGCTGCCGCCGATGGCGATTTTCTTTCCTCTTTTTACGCTGCTTGAGGACGCGGGTTATCTGCCGCGCGTGGCGTTCAATCTTGACTGTCGGTTCCGTCAGTGCGGTGCGTGCGGCAAACAGGCGCTCACCGCCTGCATGGGCTTCGGATGCAACGCGGTGGGTGTGACGGGATGCCGTATCATTGACTCCCCGCGGGAGCGGTTGATCGCCATTCTCACTAACAGCTTTGTCCCCTGCAACGGGCGTTTTCCCATGCTGACGGCGCTCATTGCCATGTTTTGTCTGGGCAGTTGGGCGGCTCCGTGGGATGCGCTGCTGGGCGCTGTC
>CACWOA010000343.1 GCA_902762395.1 uncultured Ruminococcus sp. | reverse complement strand
CGCCGAAATGCCCGGCTTCTATCCTCCCGAGGAATACGACCTCGCGGGCTTCTGCGTCGGTCTGGCGGACAAGGAAAAGATTGTGGACTGCGCCAACGTCAAGGTGGGGGACACCCTCATCGGCGTGGCTTCGACAGGTCTGCACTCCAACGGCTTCTCGCTGGTGCGCACCACCCTGCGCGTGAGCGGACAGAACATCGGCAAGCACATTGACGAATTCGGCAAGACGCTGGGCGAGGAATTGCTGACTCCCACCCGCATTTATGTCAAGTCGGTGCTGGCGCTGCAAAAAGCGGTCAAGGTTCACGGCATTTCCAACATCACCGGCGGCGGTTTCTATGAGAATATTCCGCGTATGCTGCCCGACGGCATGATGGCAAAGGTCGAGCGCGCGGCGGTCAAGGTGCTGCCTGTGTTCCATTACATCCAGAAGGTCAGCGACGGCAGAATCGACGATCACGATATGTTCAACACCTTCAACATGGGCGTCGGTCTGGTGGTCGCGGTGGATCCCTCCGAGGCGGACAAGGCCATCGAAACCCTCAAGGCAAACGGCGAGGACGCGTATGTCATCGGTGAAGTGGTCAGCGGCACAGAAGGTGTGGAAATATGCTGAGTGAAAAGAATATAGCGGTGTTTGTGTCGGGCGGCGGCACCAATCTGCAAGCCCTGATCGACGCGCAGGAACGCGGCGAGATCAGGAACGGACGCATTATCTATGTACTTGCCAGCAACGAAAAAGCCTATGCTATCGAGCGCGCCAAAAAAGCGGGCATCGAGTGCGAGGTCGTTTCGCGCAAAGCCTACGCCGCAAGCGAGGCATACGACGCGGCGATACTGGCGGCGCTGGAGCATCGCAGCATTGACCTGATCGTGCTGGCGGGATTCCTCTCCATCCTCGGCCCCTCGGTGATCGAAAAATACCGCAATAAGATCATCAACATTCATCCCTCGCTTATTCCGCTCTTTTGCGGCGACGGTTTTTACGGCAAGAAGGTTCACACCGCCGTTCTGGCGAGCGGTATGAAGGTGACGGGCGCCACGGCGCATTTCGTCAACGAAATCACCGACGGCGGCGCGATTATCCTGCAAAAGGCGGTTCCCATCGAGCAGGGCGACAACGAGGACATTCTGCAATACCGCGTCATGCGGCAGGCGGAATGGGAGATACTGCCCCGCGCGGTCAGCCTTTTCTGTGAGGGAAGAATCCGGATAGACGGAAATCACACGGTGATTCTGGGGCGATCGGAAAATAAAGAATAAATAATAAAGAATAAAGAATAAAGAATAATGTCGGAAGCGCTGCGCGCTTTAAAGATACTAATGAAACGGAGTGTAGTACCATGGAAGAAAATGAAGTGGTGGAATTCAAGTTTGACACACAGCTCCTGATCGAGGGACACGACCTCGACGAGGACGAAATTTACGATTATATCACCGAGCATTTCAAGGGTGACTGCCTGCTGGCAGTGGGAGATGAAGACCTCATCAAGATTCACTTCCACACCAATGAGCCGTGGCTGGTGCTGGAATACGGCGCGTCGCTGGGCGAAATTCACGACATCATCGTGGAAAATATGCAGTTGCAGTCCGAAGGTCTGCACGGATGATTAGCCGTTAGCCGTTAGCTGTCGGCCGTTAGCTGTTGGCTGTCAGCCGTTAGTGATTAATGACTTGCTATCTATGAGGGAGTTGATAAAATGGAAGCTGTTTATAATGCCTTTGCCATCGGCAAGGATGAAACAACGGACAACGGGTTTGTGAAAAATGCATTCCATTATCAGCTTCATGACAGGATTCAATGGGGCAATATGCTTTGCATTGTGCTGGCGGGCGTCTTCACATGGTTTTTGCGGGCGCGGTATTTTCTTGACCTGCGGCTATGCGTCATTTGCCTGACGGTCGCTTCCGCGGCGTTTCTGGCAGGATTCAGCCTCCTGCACAATAGGAAGCTGTTCCGTGCCGTGGGGTACTGCTGGCGGGAAGGCGATACCGTGGTGATACAATGCGGCGAGCGCGAATATCGGATTGACTCGGTCAAGGAGCTGATCGGCGGCGATACCCGGTTTTTCTTTGCCAGATGCGCCACACTCAGCATTGTGACCGACAGGGATATTTTTGAAATATTTTCTGTACCGCTGCATGCGGGAGAACCATTTGAACAATCTTCTGTTTACCCTCTCTGTGAGTTCGTTTTGCGGAGCTTTCCGTATTTGCAGTCCGTGGAATTACCCGGTGAGAAAACCAAATATCACTATGTGAAAATTGACA
>CACWOA010000342.1 GCA_902762395.1 uncultured Ruminococcus sp. | reverse complement strand
GACAAAATGACTAGCGTGTTTCTGCAGCATGGAGAATCCGCTGTAAAGTAACCCCCTCATTCCGCACCTAAGTAACCCCCTAGTACTTTTCCCTTTTATCATATAAGAAAAGCAGGCTGAAGTTGTAAAATCCGCTCCAGCCTGCTTTCTTTTTGTGTTTTCGATATCAGGGCGGGGGGGGGCACTTTGCGCCGGAATTTCCATTATAATGTCGTGAAATGGTGATTTCATCACATTAAATGATCCCGAAAACATGTTTTCAGGGTATTAAATTGACCTGAAAGGGTGTTTACAGGACATTAAAATACCCCGAAAAGTGCTTTTCAGGGTTGTAAAATACCGCGCGAGACACTTTTCGGGATGCCGGAAGAGCAGCACGAGCGTATCACCGGGGAATGGAAATACGGAATGGAAATACTCCGACTACACTCCTTCCTCAATCAGTACTACCGCTGGCTCAGAGACGAAAAACGCCCACCGGAGTGAGCGATAAATTGGAATTTATAAAACTGATGCAAACACCCTCTCCTTGCTGAAATACCTGTCATACAGATACAGACAAACATCCATCATCAGCAGGACGATGAAACCGGCCAGGCCGGCACCGCCGTAGAGAAGGTCGTTTGCCGGCGTGACAACCGCCGCGCTGATGCCCACTACCGCATTGAAAGTGCCGTGCATGATTGCAGGGACAATGACAGAACCGCTCTTTTGCCGGAAATACATCAGCATCGGCGTGAGCAGCAGGCAGAAAACCACCATCATAAAAACGCCAGCCATCGGATGCTGGGGATAATTATGGCCGTTCAGGATGATAGGCGTATGCCAGAGGCCCCAGATGATGCCGATCCACTGGGCTGCCAGCAGGAACTTCTTTCCTTTGAATTCCTTCATCAGAAAGCCGCGCCAAGCGATTTCCTCGCCGAAAGCAAAAACTGCATTGATGGTGATTCCGCTGATGAGCCCGCTGACAGTCGTAATTGCTATTATGCCCCAGACGCCGATGCCTTCCGGCATTGAGACAATGGCCGACTGCATCATCTCGCTTATGCCCAGGTTCTTGAGTACCGGTTCCTTGAAGATCAGTTGCGTAAAGATAACGGCGAGTAGCGGAATGAGCATGGCTCCGGCGCTGAAAAGCAAGCCTTTAATCGCGGCAAGCGGGTCGATGGTAGAAGGTTCCTCCTGAAGACCGACGGCGGAAGCTCCGCTGAAATGCATCACCAGTCCCACAATCACCATCGGCAGAAATGCCCATAGCAGAAAGACAATCAGCTTTTTCGTATTCATCAGTTTGTTTAAATTCAGATTTCTCGGTCTAAAGATACGCATTACCCGTAATAACACAAAACAAATTAAGACATAACAACCCTTTACAGGATTCGTGAAGAGCCGTTCTCATCTCCGAGAGCGGCTCGTTTTGTATAACCCTTTAAACAACCTTCTATGCAAGAGAACTCTGTTTTCTCGGTGCTCAACGCAGTGGACTGCAGCGAGCACGTGGAGAAGAAGGGCAAGCTGTCCTATCTCTCCTGGGCATGGGCGTGGCGGGAAGTCAAGTCGCACTATCCTGACGCGTCCTACACCATCTACGAAAGTCCCGACGGATGGAACTACTTCACCGACGGGAGAACCTGCTGGGTGAAGACCGGCGTGACGATCAACGGGCTTGAGCACATCGAGTACCTGCCGATCATGGACAACGGCAACCAGTCCATCCCTCTGGAAGCCGTCCGAAGCGTCGACGTCAACAAGTCCATCCAGCGCTCACTCACCAAGGCTTGTGCACGTCACGGTCTCGGTCTCTACATCTATGCCGGAGAGGATCTTCCCGATTCCACGGAGAAGCAACCCCGCCGGCAAGCCACGCAACCCGTGGAAATCCCTCCTCCTACGGCACAGGACTACGTCCCTTCCGGTTGGAGACAGTCAAGACGCCAGTATGTTTCTGGCAGATAATCCCTATCATCTTATGTTACCTACAACACAGCCGACGAGCGTACAGAGGCCGCTTATGCTCGTCCCGCAGGAGACGCCAAGGGTGTCCGTCCTGCCCGTCTATGCGACCGCAGCGGAGCAGAAAGCTCCCGCCAACCTTCCCTTCATCGAAGCCAACACCTGATGAGTCGTACAGGAAGCATCAACCAGTTTAAAACAAATACCGCCGCAGTGGTTTTTATCACATATCGGCGGTATTTGTTTTGTGAAAAAAAGAAAACTCTGTAAAAATCAATGATAACTGTCAGAACCACTGCCGCCAATCGACGTCGTAGGAGATATTGACCCATTCGCCCTTTTCGTTGAGGCGAAAGGCGCTGTAGGGCGGCGCGTCCAGCAGCGACAGTGTATCGGGGCAGTAATTGACGACCGTATTGAGATCGTACACACCGTTGCAGCGAGAGTTGGACAGATATTCGTCGCTCTCGGTGCCTGTGAAAAAGCGCCAGCCGCTGTCGTACATACTTGAGGGCATTACGCGATAAATCAACGCGACCGGAATCCCGTCCACTAAAACGGTATCGGGCGCCATACAAAGACCGCGGTTGCGCACAAAGGATTTTAAATTTTCCCGCGGAATTTTAAAACGCTTCATCGGAACCGCCCCCTTTCGCAGTTGCATTGCGTCCCATATTGTGTCCCATACATTTTACTTGCTTATATCATACAACGTAAAATGTGATATTTTTGCGATTTTTTGTGAATATACTATAAACTTTTCACCCGGGAATCAAACCGACAGCGGATTTATCTGCGGATAACGCCGATACCGATCAGACCGGGACCGGTATGCACCCCCAGCGCCGCGCCGATTTGTCCCGTCACCGTCACGGTTCCGTTGACAATGACGCCTTCCGCCTTGTTGCGGGTATGAATGCCGTCTGTTTCGGCGCAGCCGTTCATGACCGCCAATTCCACCTTGTCGGCGCCCCTGGCAAATTCGGCGGCAAGGTCGATCACCTTCTGAATGGCACGGGTACGTCCGATCGCTTTGCCCGCCGTGTAGTAGATACCCTCCTCATTGCAGGAAATGATCGGCTTGAGACTCAGCGAAGCGCCGAGCATGGCGGTCACCAGACCGATTCGCCCGCCCTTTTGCAGATATTTGAGCGTATCGACGCAGAAAAAGACCTTGGAGCGGGGGATTTCCCGTTTGATATTCACGATCAGATCTTCCCAGCGCATACCCTCGTCATTGACCATCTGCGCCGCGCGGATCGCCACCAGCCCGGAACCGATGGAGATGTTTTTGGTGTCCACTACCGACACATCGAGACCCTCGTATTCCTCACCCATCAAGCGGATCATGTTGCAGGTGCCGCTGAGTCCCGAGGAAATCGTCACCGC
>CACWOA010000341.1 GCA_902762395.1 uncultured Ruminococcus sp. | reverse complement strand
AATAAATTATATATTCATTCAAGGACAGAAATTACCTTGACGAGCTGTCACGGAAGGGTGCGGAGAATGCGGCGAGAATCGCCAAGCGCACGATAGACAAGGTTTATAAAAAGGTTGGTCTGGTGAGATAACCCGATTTTTGACGGCAAATACGCCGATGAAGCGTGACGGTTACGTCATGGTTCATCGGCGCTTTTTGCGGAGGGAGGCAATGGGTCAAACAGGAGCTTTCTCTCCTGTGAAATCTCTTTCAACAGGGTGACGGTGCGGGTTACACGAATGCCGCCATTACATTCGCTGACCGTCGTGTCGCTGCTGACGATCTCCTTGTAATGGCATTTTTGCATCTTCCCGTCGATCAGGACTTCCGCCTGCGCGACGCATTCCTCGGCAGTGAATGTTTTTTCGATGTAACAAAGCTCCTGCCACTGTTCGCTTCGCAGCAGGAAGGGGAGGGGGATTGTTCCGACGGTGACGGGCGTTTCCTGAACGGTTCGGCGGTAATTGCCCTTTGGCGGAGAACCGAAAAGCGGGATTTCCATGCCGAACGCCATGATACGGTGGATGTTGACCGCCCGCCCGGTAGGTTCCGTCGCGGTTTGCCTGTAACTAACGGTTTCGGAAAAGGTTTCCTCTACGAGGGCGGTAACTTCTCCGCTCGAGTGAACCATCGTATTTTTGCCGCCTTCATTGGAAAATACGCCGCTGATCAGGGTGTCGCCGGGATAGACCACGTCGCCCTGTTCCACCAGCGGCAAGCCCTCGTTGGCCACCACAGAAACGATGACGCCACCCTGCGCGGCGGTCAGATCGCACGGTTCCTTTTCCGATACGGTACCGTTTCCCCGCTGCGTCGCGCCGAAATAGACCTGCGCGTTGCAGCCCATGCAGGACACTTTGATGAAGTCGAACTGCGGCAGCCGTTCCTCCAGTTCTCTTTCCAGCAGCGGTCCGTCCACCGACGAAATGAAAACGCCGGTGCGGATGCCCAGATCGTTCAACGCGTCGGAGACGCTCACCGCGTAGGTCTCCGGCACATTGACCGGCTCGACAAACCACACAAAGAGGGAAAGATACCACAGCACCAGACAAAACAATCCGAATCCCCCTATAAATCCCAGCCGTTTCCGATAATGACGGGCGAGGAAGGGCAGTCCGTGGCGGTCGGTGATTTCGAGACGCACGCCCGCTTTCTGCGCCGCGTCGGATAACGACGGGAAATCCGCGGCGGCGATAAAACCGAACATACGGTTCCCTACACAGTGGACGTTGAAAAGGGGGAGCTGCCGTCGGTTGACCACATTCAAAAATCGTTCCGGCGTGATGCCGATAATCTCTATACGGTATATTTCCCGGATAAAATGCACCATAAGCTGCCACCTCCTGCTATTCAGGCGAATTTCACATCAAAAATATTGCCGCAGATCACAATGGCGTCCTCCATCATGCGGCAGATGCAGAGGCAGTTTCCCTCGATGATGACGGTACGGGAACAGGTGGCGATAATCAGCCGATCTTCTGTGTATTCGCAGACGCTGCGGATTCCCTCGATCATCAGCCCTTTGCCCACTTCAAAGGTGATGCGGCATTCCCCCCGCACAAAGCTGGGCGTGGTATTCATCATATGGCTGAGAAAGCGGTCGGAAAAGCTGTTGTCCCCGCTGTTTGTTTTTTTGCTCATGCTGTCACCCCAAATGACGTATTTTTTATTCATTCATATGCAGGAGGAAAGCAGAATATCACGTTATGTTTGGTACGGCGAGGGCATATATATGTGGTATGAGCGAATAAGCAGGTGAGGAATTTGACCGAAATACAGAAAAATCGCGTTGCCTCCCTATGGGCGGCTGTGGTTACCCTGACGGGCTGTGCGGTCGTGCTGCTGCATACGGCGCAGGCAGCCGAAGCGGTGCGGAGCGGTCTGCGATTGTGCGCGGGAAGTGTGATACCCTCGCTCTTTCCCATGATCGTGCTGTCGCAGTATATGATCAAAAGCGGCGGCGCGCAACAGATCGGCGTGCTGCTGAACGCCCCGACCAAGCGGCTCTTCGGACTGCCGGGCGTCTGCGGCGCGGCGCTGTTGACAGGCATGATCGGGGGCTATCCCGCGGGAGCGCGCGCCGCCGCCACACTGGTGGAGAGCGGGCAGATCAGCCGCCGTGAGGGAGAACGTCTCGCCAATATCGCGTTTTGTTCCGGACCCGGTTTTACGGTGGGAATGATCGGCGCACAACTGTATAAAAATAAATTGGCGGGTCTGTTGATATTGACAGCGCAGATGGTTTCCTGTATAATAATAGGA
>CACWOA010000340.1 GCA_902762395.1 uncultured Ruminococcus sp. | reverse complement strand
CTGTGAAACGGCAAGGATGGCATTACAGTAACCGTATGATGCTGTTATTCAAAAAACACCCTTTCAGAGAGAGAATGCCGGCGGCTGGAAGCATTCTCGGGTGGGTCAGCGGTGAATTTCGGTGCCGGAGCCGACTGTTCGATCCGTTCCCCTCTTTGGGAATCGGTGAGGGCAGTCCGCTTTCCCCCACGTTACGGGGGATTTTAAAGAGGGAATTTTCCAAATGATTTGAAAAATTCCGAATTTGGGTGGTACCGCGAGATTTCGTCCCATGGGGACGGGGTCTTTATTTTTTTGCCGTCATACGTCTGTTGTCACAGATTCCGCGTTTTGTCACAACACCATTTTTTAAGGAGGACCATTGCAATGGAGAAAAAAATTGCAGCCATTATCCATGACTTCACCGAAGCCGCCAAGACCGCGTCGGATTCTGCGTCGGTCGAGAAGCTGCGCGTCAAGTTTCTCGGCAAAAAGGGCGACATTGCCGAACTGATGAAAGATCTCAAATCCGCCCCCGCCGAACAGAAAAAGGAATTCGGTCAGAAAATCAACCAGCTCAAAAAGGAAGTGGAGGGCAAGCTCACCGACCTCACCGCCGCCATCGAGCAAAAGGAACTGGAGGCGCTCATCAACAGCGCCGAATGCTACGACGTGACCATGCCGTCCCGCGTGGAAACCGGTTCCTATCACCCCATCACGCTGATTCAGCGCGAGGTGGAAGACATCTTCGCCGCCATGGGCTTTACCATCGAGGATTACGACGAGATCGTGGACGACTATCACTGCTTTGAGGCGCTCAATATCCCTAAGCATCATCCCGCGCGCGATATGCAGGACACCTATTATCTCGACAACGGGCAACTGCTCAAAACCCACACCTCCGCCGCCCAGAATGCCATCATGCGCAAATACGGCGCTCCCCTGCGCGCCATCTTCCCCGGCCGCTGCTTCCGCAACGAGGCCATCGACGCGTGTCACGAAAACACCTTCTTCCAGATGGAAGGCATCATGATCGACAAGGATATCTCGATCTCCAACCTCATCTACTTCATGAAGACCATGTTGTCCGAAGTATTCCAGCGCGATGTGCAGGTGCGTCTGCGCCCCGGCTTCTTCCCCTTCGTCGAACCCGGCTTTGAGCTGGACATCAGTTGTCAGGTCTGCGGCGGCACCGGCTGTCCCTCCTGCAAGAATTCCGGCTGGCTGGAGCTTTGCCCCTGCGGCATGATTCACCCCAACGTGCTGACCGCCGGCGGCATCGACCCGGAGGAATACACCGGCTTTGCCTTTGGTCTGGGTCTGACAAGACTTGCCATGATGAAGTACGGCGTGAAAGACATCCGCACCTTCAACAGCGGCAATCTCAAGGCACTTTCCCAGTTTGAAAGCCTTTAATTCTGACATTATAGGAGGTAATGACCTGTGCTGGTATCAATGAACTGGATCCGCGATTTCGTTGACCTTGACGGCTTCGATCTCGACGCACTGATTCACAGATTTACGCTTTCCACCGCGGAAGTGGAGGAAATCTTTCATTACGGCGAAAACACCAACAACGTGGTTGTCGCGCAAATTCAATCCATCGAAAATCATCCCAATTCCAAGAAGCTCCACCTGCTCAAAATCGACGCGGGGGACAAGATTTACGACTGCGTCTGCGGCGCGCCCAATGTCCGCGAGGGCATGAAGGTTGCCTTTGCCAAGGAGGGCGGCAGCGTGAACGGCTTCGCCATCACCAAGGCGACCATTGCCGGCTACGATTCCTACGGCATGTGCTGTTCCGAAGCGGAACTCGGCATCAGCGCCGATAATTCAGGCATTATGGAGATCACTGACGATCTCACCCTCGGCACCGACCTCAAATCGGTCTATGATATCGAGGACGTAGTGTTCGAGGTGGACAACAAGTCCCTCACCAACCGCCCCGACCTCTGGGGTCACTACGGCATCGCCCGCGAATTTGCCGCGCTGACCGGAAATCCCCTCAAACCCATCGAGCGGGTGGATACGTCGGTTTACAAAGACCTGCCCCCCGTCGCCATCGACATTCAGGACACCGAACACTGCTACCGCTATTCCGGCATGAAGGTGGAGAATATCACCGAGCATGTCAGCCCCGTGAATATGAGAATCCGTCTTTTCTACTGCGGCAGCCGCGCCATCAATTTGCTCGCCGACCTGACCAACTATCTGATGATGGAAGTCGGACCATCGACGAAAACACCCTGATGATCTGCTCCAAGGGCGAGCCTGTCGCCATCGCGGGCATCATGGGCGGTCTGGACTCCGAAATTGAGGACGACACCACTTCCCTGCTTCTCGAATCCGCCAATTTTGACGGCGTGTGCGTCCGCAAATCCTCCCAGCGCCTCGGTCTGCGCACCGATGCGAGCATGCGCTATGAAAAGATGATCGACCCCGAAATTACGGTCGTCGCCATCGAACGCTTTATGAAGCTGCTCATGGACATCGACCCGAATGTGCAGGTCATCTCTTCCCTCTCCGACAGCTATGTCAAACACTACGACAAAATCGAGCTGACCTTTGACAAGGCGTATGTAGACCGCTACACCGGCATCGAGATTTCCGACGAACAGATCATCAACACCCTCACCGCGCTGGGCTTCGGCGTGAAGCACGAAGGCACCGGCTTCGATGTCACCGTCCCCTCCTGGCGCGCGACCAAGGACGTGACCATCAAGGCGGACATCATCGAGGAAATCACCCGTATCTACGGCTACGACAATTTCAAAATCACCACCACCCTCAGCCCGCTGCGTCCCGTGCGCAAGAGCGTCAACAAGACCGACGAATATTACGCCAAAGACCTGCTGGTGGAAAAATGCAAGCTGCACGAAATCCACTCCTACATCTGGGCGGATTACAAGAAATTCGGCGAGCTGAACATCGAGGTAGAGGACAACGTCAAGCTGCTCAACTCCATCAATCCCGATCACGTCGTGCTGCGTAACTGCATGGTTCCCACCCTGCTCACCGTTGTCAACGAAAATAAATCCTTCGGCACCGAATACGGCGTATTTGAAATCGCCCGCGTCATCGACGGCGTAAAAGAAGACGGCACCTGCAACGAGCGCAAGAAACTGGGCGTTGTCATGCTGAGCCGCGACTGCTCCGAAAAGACGCTTTTCTTCCGTCTGCGCGATATGCTCTCGCTGCTCATCGCCAATCTGCGGCACAAGACGCTGCATTTTAACCATGTGGAAGCATTCCACAACTGGCAGCATCCTGTCAACACCAGCGAAATTGCTGTGGACGGCGTAAAGCTGGGCTTTATCTCCACCCTGCACCCACTCACCGCGTTCAGGATCGACAAGAAAGCCGCCATCGTCTGTGCCGAAATCGACATGGACACCCTCACGGGCATCGAAAAAGCGGAACTCGATTTCACCGAGCCGTCCAAATTCCCCGGCATTGACATCGACCTGACCATTCTCAGAAATCCCGACGTCACCTACAGCCGCGTCGCGGAAATCATCCGGGACAACGGCGGCGAACATCTCAATTCCGTCAAAGTCACCGACGTTTACGACGGACTCATCAGCAGTATCACACTGCGTCTCGGCTTCTCCTCCCCCGACAAAACGCTGTCCATGAACGAGATTCAGGACGTAATCTTTGGCGGCATCGTGCCGGAGCTGGAAAAATCCGGCATCCTGCTGAAAAAGTAATAACCGTCTGATATCACAGAAAAAGACCATAGCGAAAGGTTTTGCACAACCTGACGCTATGGTCTTT
>CACWOA010000339.1 GCA_902762395.1 uncultured Ruminococcus sp. | reverse complement strand
TTTCTTTGTTTATAAAAGAGGCTTTGAGGTGGAGGGCGTCAGCGATGAACGCATCAGCCTGAACAATATCAATGAGGATCTGCGGTCTCTCAATGCCGAAATGCGCCCCATCTTCGAGAATTTCAGCGTCAGGAGCATGGAGGAATTCGACCGCGAATACAAGGCCATCGACAGCGTGCAGAAGCAGCATCTCGATTACAAAAAACAGCGGGATGTGCTGAAAAAGGAAATCGACGAGGCAAACGACGAACTGGACGACATTCGCGGCACACTGCGGGAAAATCTCGCGATGTACCATGAAACGCAGTCCAATGAGGAGGCGTTTGAGATCATTTCCCGCCTCCGCGCCATGAAACAGCAATATGACAAGCTTACCGCGGAGGTGAAGGCGGCGCGGGAAACCTTCGATTTCATGCTGAACGGGCGCGATTATGACGCGCTGGCAGCAAGGGGGCAGCGGCTTCGCGGCGACATCAACCTTGAAGTTCCCGAAAGCTTTACGGCGGAAAAGGTCAGATCCAAGCTGGAAGATACCGAGAAAAAACTCGGGGAAATCAACGAGGTGATTCTCCGGCAGGAAACCGAGCTTTCGCTTAAGCCCTACAGTCCGCAGGATATGGAAAGAGCCGACGAAGAAATCAAGGCGCTCGCCAAGCGCATCGAACACTACGAATTTGAGCTGGAAGCGATCAACGAGGCGCAGCTCGCCCTCGACGAAGCGTTCCATGAAATGCAGCTCGATTTTGGTCCCATGATTAATTACCGCGCCAGCCGTGTGCTGAGCGGCATGACGGGGCAGAAGTACAGCTCGGTCTTTGTGTCGGAGAAACTGGTTCCCACCGTCGCGGAATCGGGCAGCAGCCAGCCCCGCAACTGCGATATACTCAGCGCGGGCACCTTCGACCAGATTTACCTCTCGCTGCGGCTGGCGCTGTCGGGCGTGGTGGCGGATGAAAAACTGCCTATCATGCTGGACGATTCCTTCACGCAGTTCGATGACGACCGCATGGAGCAGGCGCTTGCCTTTATCAAAGAGGACAACGCCCTCGGTGAACTGGGACAGACCGTCATCTTCACCTGTCACAAGAGAGTGCTGCGCGCCGCCAAAAAGCTTGAAATGACCGACGGCATTTTCCGCATGGAATAAGCGCTATTTATTAACAGATTGAAAATTTGCACGCTTTCTATTGTAGAGGGAACGGATATTTGTTATAATACTATCGTTAATGATTGTGAACGAAGGATGCGGTTCTTTTGGATATAACGGATAAAACGGATATAGCGGGTAAACACAACCTGATTGTGATCGAAGGACTGGACGGCAGCGGCAAGGGAACCCAGACGGCGCGGCTCTGCGAAGCGATTCGGGCGGCAGGTCACGCCGTGCGGCACATTTCCTTCCCCAATTATGAGGATACATCCGCCGCCCTCGTCAAAAGCTATTTAGCGGGGGAGTTCGGCGGGTCGCCCGACGCGGTCAACGCTTATGCCGCTTCGAGCTTTTACGCGGTGGATCGCTATGCCGCCTACAGGAAACACTGGAGCGGCGATTATCTGCGCGGGGTGAATATTGTCGCCGACCGCTACGCGACCTCCAACGCCGTTTATCAGATGACCAAACTGCCGCAGGCGGAGTGGGACGATTATCTGCGCTGGCTGGAGGATTACGAATACCGGCTTCTCGCGCTGCCCCGCCCGGATGTGGTTCTCTATCTCGATATGCCGCCGGAGATTTCCCAAAAGCTGATGTCCGGGCGGTATGACGGGGACGAATCGAAAAAAGACATTCACGAGGCGGATGTGTCCTTTCAGGCGCTTTGCCGCCGTTCGGCGCTGTATGCCGCCGACAGACTCGGCTGGCATGTGGTGACGTGCGGTGAAGGCGGTCATCCGCGAGGTATAGACGACATAGCGGCGCAGCTCTGGTCGCTGACAAAGGATCATCTGATCTGAAAAATCTGACATCGGAGACGTGAAGCAGATGACGGAAAAACCCGACTTTCACATTCCCACGGAACATGACCGGCAATGGATGCGCGAGGTGCTCAGCGACACGGATTATCTGGCGTCTTTTTACGCGCCCGGCGCTGTCTGGATGTGGCGGGATATGTACCGCATGGAGGTGGCGCGCTTTCAGGACGCTGTGCTGATGCGAGGGCGGGCGGACGAAGATATGACCTACTATATGTATCCCATCGGTCGCGCCTACGATATACGGGAAGCCATTGCCGTTCTGCGGCGTGACGCAGAGGAACAGGGAACCGGACTGATGATGTACAGCGTAGAGCAGCGGCAGTGCGACGAACTGCGGGCGGCTTTTCCCGATGC
>CACWOA010000338.1 GCA_902762395.1 uncultured Ruminococcus sp. | reverse complement strand
GCTCGGCGGAAACGTCGCCGCCCAGTTGCTCCGCCAGTATCTTGACAATGGAAAGTCCCAGCCCGGTGGATTTGCGGCGGGATTTGTCCCCCGTGTAAAAACGGTCGAAGAGCCGCCGCGCGTCGATTCTGTCGGGGTCGCGGACGGGATTGGCGACCGACAGCACCGCGAATCCGCCGCGCTGTGTGACGTTGACCGAGATATCCCCGGCGGCGTGCTGGAGGCAGTTGCGCACCAGATTCTGGATAATGCGCACCGTGCGTTCGCGGTCGGCACAGACCGACACCTGCCCGAATTCGCCCAAGTGAACGGTCATCCCTTTTTCCTCCAGTTGCGGCACCGCCGCGGCGAGGCATTCGGCTGTCTCGTCGGTCAGGCAAAAGACCTCGGGCGTAAGCTCGCTGTCGTCGCTCAGCATATCCCTTAATGGAAGTGAGGGGGGTGCGCAGGTCGTGGGAGATATTGGCGATCGTGTCGCGGAACTGTTTTTCTTCCCTTTCGAGGGTTTGCCGTTTTCTCTCGTCCTCCTCCAAGCAGCGGTTGATATCCGCCGCCAGCCGGATGGCGGAGGGGTCGAGAAGGGCGGTATGGATGGAATTGCGCGAACCGTCCGACAGGCGTTTTTCGAGCTGCTTGCTGAGGGAGAGCATCTGTATTTTCAGATGAATCAGCCACGCCGTCACCAGCAGGAGCAGCAGGCAAAGAATGATAATCGTGTACTTCATTGGCATCACCCTCTTTATTGTACATGAAATGTTGTCCGATGTCAAATCAATCGTGCAAATAAACCAAAAAAATCCATTGCAAAGCCCCCGCGTACAGGAAAAACGCGCAGGGCTTTGCAATGGCGAGGTAATAGAAAATGCCGTTCCTTATTTGATTTCAGTCTTGCGGAACGCCGCGATGGACAATCCGGTAAAGACCGCGATAAAGACAACCGATATGGCGACGACTTTCAGCATCATGCCGATTTCTGAGGCGTGGTTGAGGTTGTAAGCGTCCGCGCTGAAAGGGGTGTAGGAAATGACCTTTTCGACCGTTTCGCTGCTGCTGCTCAGCAGGGAAGAGGTCATGCCGATCAGCGTGCAGGTGAGGAAACCTGCCGCCGTGACGATCAGCGCCTTGTTTTTGAGAACAAAGGCGAGGAAAAAGACAAACGACGTCTGCGCGGTGTACGCCAGCGCCATGATGGCGGTGATGGCGATGTATTTCAGCAGCATGCCGACGGAAAAATCGACCGTATTGGTTTCAAACAGAATATTGAGATAGACCGAAGCCGAATAGGGAGCGCCGAACGCCGCGCCCGAGGCATAGCCGACAACGGCGCAGAGCGCGTAGGGCAGGGTAATCAGCCCGATCAGCAGCGTGTAGGTGATCATCTTGGCGCAAACGAGCGTGCCTCTGCCGCTGCATCCCGCGACCGCCGACTGAATGAGCTTGTTCTCAAAGTCGCCGCAGATCAGTTGTCCCGCGACGACGGAGCCGAGAAGGTTGAGCATGACCACATCGGTGAGAAGCGCCGCCGAACCGGCGGAGGACATATCCATATCGCCCGTTCCCAACAGATGGGACACGAGGGTGGTGGTGACGGCGCTGACCGCCGCAATGAGAAACAGCACCTTATAAATCATAGACCGGTTGATCTTGTAAAAATCCGCTTTGATTAAATTGAACATGATAAAAATTTCTCCTCCCGCTTATTGCTGCCCGACGACCGAAATGAAATAGTTTTCCAGCGTTTCGCCTTTGAGCGAGAAGCCGGTGGTTTTCACGCCGTTTTCAAACAGCACATCCGACACCTTGTCGCGTTCGTCGGTGAAATCGTAGAGCTGCACGCTGCCGTCCGGCATGACCTTGAAATTGGTGGTGCCGAGCTGCTGCTCCAGCACCGCCGCGAGCTTTTCCTTGTCGGGCGTTTCGATCAGGAGATAGTGGCGGCATCTTTCTTCGAGTTCCTCGAGGCTGATTTCCTGCTTGACTTCGCCCTTGTCGATGATGATGTAATCGGTGGCGCACTGGTAGAGTTCCGGCAGATTGTGGCTGGAAATCAGGATGGTCATGCCGCGCTCCTCGCTGAGCTTTTTGATGAGTTCGCGAATCTCTACCACGCCGATGGGGTCAAGTCCGTTGATGGGTTCGTCGAGAATGACCAGTTCGGGATTGGTGAGAAGGGCGATGGCAATGCCGAGGCGCTGCTTCATGCCGAGGGAGAAGTCCTTGGCTTTCTTTTTGCCGGTACCCGCCAGCCCCACGGTGGCGAGAAGTTCGTCCTCAATGCCCTTGTCGGCAATGCCGTGCATAATGCGGTGGAGGCGGAGATTCTGCTTGGCGGTCATGCCCAGCACCAGACCGGGGGATTCGATGAGGCAGCCGAGGCGGGCGCGTTCCTTGAGGATATCCCGTCCGCGCTTGCCGAAAAGCTCGATTTCGCCCGAGGTGGGAACCGACAGCCCTAAAATCTGCCGCATGAGGGTGGTCTTGCCCGCGCCGTTCACGCCGATCAGACCGTAAATTCTGCCGCTTTCGAGGGTGATGCTGACGTCGTGCAGCACCTGTGTATTGCCGTATTTCTTTGAGATGTTTTCGGTTTTCAGAATGATATTGCTCACGTTCTTCACCGTTCCTTTCGTGTATGATGATACCCCCCAAAGGTTTAGAAAAGGTTAAGAGAACGGGAGAAAATGGTTAATTTAGTGGTCAGTTAGTGGGAAGTGGGAAGTGGGGAGTGGGGAGTGATTTCACACATCGGA
>CACWOA010000337.1 GCA_902762395.1 uncultured Ruminococcus sp. | reverse complement strand
TTCTTCCACAGCGGGTCGGGGGGAATCTGCGTCAGGCTGTTGGAGCCGTGCTGACCCCGGCTTTGCTCCACCTGTTCGGCGGAAAGTCCGTTGAATTTCATCGCTTTTTCATTTCCTTTCTCATTGACGTTGCAGTCCCGCGTCTGCATCACTGCATTCTTTCGTATTATACAACATATTGTTAAAAATGTCAATTCACAGCCGAAAAATTCTTGTCAATATATTCCATATAAGGCTTGCGGAAATACACGCTTTCGGGATGCGCCTGATAGACGGCAAATGCCTCCCGCAATCCCTCCCGGAGCGGCTTGGTATCGGGCAGGAGCGCGCATTGCCGCGACACGTCAAGTTCGTACCCGTAATCGTGGAAGCAGAAATAATCCCGCTGCGGCGCGCCGGTTTCCACCTCTGCAAAGTCCGGCACCGCCCCGGCGGCTTCATAGCACAGCGCCGCCCATTCCCTGACCGTGACGGTCTGGGGATTGCCGACGTTAAACACACGCGGCGCGGGATGGCGCTCCAGCAGAATCTCCATGAAGCGGCAGAGATCGTCCACATGGAAAAACTGGAGCTTCATGCTGCCGTCGTGCGGCAGATAAAACTTCCTGCCCTGCATGGCGCAGTCAAAGACAAATCCCTCGCGATAGACATTGTTCCACGGGCCGTAGAGATAAGGCGGGCGCAGGATATACGCCCCAGGACAGCGGCTTTGCAGCCATTGCTCCGCCGCGAGCTTGTTCACGCCGTAAGACCCCCATATGGCGTTGGGGCCGCAGTCCTGCTCCTCCGTAAAGGGCTGGGGGTTGGTTTCGGGATACACGGCGCTCGAACTCACCATGATGTAATCCCCGAAGGTCGCTCCCGCGCCCAGCAGCGCCGCGATATCCTCCGCCGTGTAGGCGCAGATATCCAGCACCGCGTCAAAATGCCGCCCTTGCAGATCATCGCCGAGGGCGTGCCTGTCGCATGACAGCAGCGTCACGCCCGCAACTGCCCCTTGCGGACAAAATATTCCGCCGTACAGCGGCTCACAAAGGTCGTGCCGCCTGTCACCAGTAGTTTCATCAGACATCCCCCTTAAAGTTAGCCGTTAGCCGTTAGCGGTTAGCGTTTGTGGCTAAAATATATCGTATAATGCATCCGTTTCATCAAAACCATAGTACAGATATTCGTTGGCTATGCCGAGATCAAAATTATGATGCACCGGCGAGACGCTTTCTTCATCGGCGAGAATGCCGGAGGTGCCGTATTTCACGCCGGAGGGAATCGCTTCACCGTACTGACGGGTAATCTTTTGGTAAAAATCCCTATCCTGCCCTTCCAATACATACTTGAAAAGCGTATGATAGTTGCCGTTTTCGTCGGGGTCGGCATAGACGGTTTCTTCATTCTGGAGCCAGTCAGTCTCTTCGCTCCAGTCCGGGTAAATATGATCCCTGACGGCCGTGCCGTCGTCGCTGTAGGTGACCGTTTCGATGCAGCCTGTTTCGCCGCCGAGCGAACGCTGCCGCTTTGTCAGACGACCGAGCTCGTCATACTCACACTGTATGGCAAAGGCAAACGGTTCGTCAATGATGTCGCTGTCCGCGTCAACGGTTTTCCTGACCATGTGCGAATCCTCGTTGTACGCTACGGCAATGCGGCTGTAAGCCGTTTCCACATCATCGAAGTCATGCGTTCGGATATGCGCCGACACAGGTCTGCCCTTTTCATCATATTCATAACGCGCGGTATAAACGCACTCAATAGCGGGAACGGTTTTGGTTCTGGACAGGAGTCTGCCGTCCGCTTCATATTCCATTTCGACGGTTTCCCCACTGTAACAGGCATAGTCGCCCGAAAAAGTAAAGGTTTCAAGGGATTTCCAGCCTCCGGTTTCGGGATTGTCGGTGATGACGCACTCCGAATCGGTGGTCTCCTCGGAATCCTGCGTCATATTATCGTCATGAAAACCCTTTAACGGGTCATTGACCGTATAGTCCCTGATGATTTCCTTCGTGCCGGTCCTGCGTCCCTTGTCGTCATACGCGTAAGCTGCGGTGTACTTTCTGTAGTGAAGACCCTTGCTGCCGTCATCAAAGTGGTACCCGTTGTATTCCTCCACCAGCCGTCCGGCTTGGTCGTAGCGGTAGGTGTTGACGTCGGTTTCACCGTACAGATAGGACGAGTTATACTCGGACGAATAATTTTCTCCGCCGTCAAAGTCTTTCACATAATAGTAGCTCCATGTTCTCTCCGACAGCAGATACCCCTCCGGCGAATATGCATATTCGGTGCGTCTGATCAATTCGTCCAGATTGTTATAACAGCATTCCTCCACCAGCGGATAAACCATTGCCGTTTTTTCCCTCGCATCCCCGGCTTCCCCGCTTTTCCCGTTTTTCCCGTTTTTTCCACACGAAGCCGTGCAGAGGATCACTGCCGCCATTGCGAACACAAGCGCTCTTTTGAAAGATTTCGTTATCATTCTGCTCTTTCCTTTCACAATCTGTTTCAGCGATTCAGATATTCGTGAAACAGCCTTTTGTCCTCATCAAAATTCAGCACCGCCAACCGCTGCTTCTCCTGTTTGTCCTGCGATGTGCCGTATGTGACGCCTTTGGGTATCTTATCGCCGTATTCATAGATATGCTTTTCATTCAGCTCCCAGTCTCCGTTATCGGTCAGCGCATAGAGCGTGACCGTGCCGCAGTTGCCGTTGGCGTCGTAATCGGAATATTCCTTTTTTCTGTCCCTCAATTTAAGGTCTGCGTCCTCGCACTCGTGATGGAACGTCATACAAATCAACTCGCCGTTTGCGGCATATTGACATCGTTCCTGACATACATAGCCGTGTACATCGGTTTCATCACATCCGGCATAGGAACCGTCTTCGTTGTAAAAAAAGACCCATGAATCCCTCATGCCGTCGTACATTCTCTTTTGGGCTATGACGCGGGACCGGTCGTCATATTCCACGCTGTAAAGGGATTCAGAAATATATGCATCCTCCACATATCGGGTTGATTGTGAGATTACACGTCCTTTACTATCGTATTGGTATTCGTCGTAACGAGTCGAGCCTGCGGTATACCCGTTACTTTTCCAGAGCGGCTTACCGTTTGGATCGTACAGCGTATCCTCCCAAAAATCAAGCAGCACGCCGTCTACATCAACCTGACTGGAACGCAGTCTGCTCAGATAACCGTCGGTTAATTTGTCGTTGAAATAGGCAATGGTCGATTTTATTAGGCTCTGTTGAAAAATAAGTTGAACATTTCTCAAAAAACAATCCCGATTATACGATGTTTATCGAGGATTTCTGTTCAAGTTATTTCATGACAGTGC
>CACWOA010000336.1 GCA_902762395.1 uncultured Ruminococcus sp. | reverse complement strand
CGGACTGATGATGTACAGCGTAGAGCAGCGGCAGTGCGACGAACTGCGGGCGGCTTTTCCCGATGCGTTCTTCTTTGAGGAAACCCGGTGGGATTTTGATTACATCTACCGCACGGAGCATCTCATCGCTCTCAGCGGCAAAAAATTGCATGCCAAACGCAATCATATCAGCCATTTTCAGAGGCTTTATTCCGACTGGCGGTATGAGGATATTTCCGCCGCCAATGCGGAAGAATGCATTGAATGCGCCGGTGAATGGCTGAAAAAGGCGACGGCGGGGCAGGAAGAAGAACGGGTCTATGAACTGTGCATGGAAAATTCCGCTATCGCTCTCTCGCTTCGCCATTATGACGAGATGGGCTTTGTGGGCGGCCTGCTGCGGGCAGGCGGCAGGGTTGTCGCCCTCACGCTCGGAGAGCCGCTCAGCCGCCGCGTCTTTGCCACGCATTTTGAAAAGGCGGACACGGATTTTGAGGGCGCCTATGCCATGATAAACCAGCAGTTTGCCGCCCATCGGCTGGCAGGCTACGAATATGTCAACCGCGAGGAGGATCTGGGTCTGGAGAGTCTGCGCAAAGCCAAGCTGTCCTATCACCCGGATATCCTTCTTCCGAAATACCGTGTAGAGGATCGGACTCTGCCGGTCATTCACTGAGGAAAGGGGGAGCGGCAGCTTGGTCGTTTTTCCGCAAGACAGCATGAGAAGCGATCTCGAACGCCTGTGGCGCGTGTGTTTCGATGACTCGCCGGAATATGTCAGGTATTTTTTTGACAACCGCTATCTGCCCGAAAACTGTCTGATCTATCTGGACGAATCGGTTCGCCGTCCGATTGCCATGCTTCATCTGCTTGAGACGGCGGTTTCCGAGGACGGCGGGCTGGCTCCCGCGCAGTATCTCTACGCCGCCTGCACCCGTGAGGAAAGCCGCAGACAGGGCATCATGGGGGAAATGATTGAGACGGCAGTGAAACTGGGACATTCGCGGGGGTACAAATACACCCTGACGGTTCCCGCTGAACCAAAGCTTTTCCGTTATTATCAGAAGCGGGGATTTCATCGGTGTTTCAAGGTGCGTATGGTTTATATGAGCCGGTCTGATCTGCTTTTCTTATGCAAAAACCGCATCGAGGTGCCGGGTTCGCCCCGTGACACCATGATGAAACTGGGGGAAGTGTACGCCTTCCGCCGCAATATGCTGGTAGACCGCGAAGGATATGTACACTGGGAACCCGCCGCGTTCCGCTATGCCGTGGGCTGTCATGAAAATGACGGCGGACACGTCGTCACACTGGCTTACAACGGCGACTTTGGTTATGCCTTCTGTCACGAGCAGGACGGTACGGTGACGGTCAGCGAGTTTATCGTTAAGGAGCATTTCGCGTCCGCGCTCATCCGCCGTATTCTGCAAAGCTATCCCAAGGCGGAGCGGTTTGTTTTTCGTCTGCCCATCTGCGATACTTTTTTTGAAAAATTCGGAGAAAAGCTGGACTTTGCGGTGATCCGCCGCAACGACGGCAAAAACCCTGTTTATATGACGACGCTCGAGGGCGTTCGCACCCCATATTTCGGATTGCCGCTGGATTAGCCCGGCGAAGGAAATAACCTTATGAGAATTATAATTTTATCTATTGTCAAATGAAAGAATTATGCTATAATAATATAAAGGAATGAAGTGTTTATGGTTTATGTAATGCTGGCAGAGGGCTTTGAAGAGGTGGAAGCGCTGGCTCCGGTGGATATGCTCCGCCGCGCAGGCGTGAATGTGCTGACCGTCGGCGTGACGGGTGACGCTGTCAGAGGCGCGCACGGCATCGTGGTGGCAGCGGACATCAACGCCGCCGATATGAGCCTGGCAGGCGCCGAAATGCTGGTGCTGCCGGGCGGTATGCCGGGTACGCTGAATCTGGAAAAATCCGAGTATGTGCAGGCGGCGCTGGAATACTGCTATGAAAACGGCGTTCACATCGCGGCGATTTGCGCGGCTCCCTCCATCTTAGGTCACTTGGGGTATCTGCGGGGCAGATATGCCACCTGTTTTCCCGGGTATGAGAGCGAGCTGAACTGCCGCCGGGTGTCGGATAAACCGGTCGTTACCGACAACGGCATTACCACTGCCAAGAGTGCGGGCTACGCGGTCAATTTCGGCTGTGAGCTGGTCAATGTGCTGCTCGGTCCCGAAAAGGCAACCGCCGTTTCCGACGCGGTTTATCAGCCATGAAGCAGGACATACGTCAGGTCAAGAACCGCCTTCGGCAAAGCAGCAAGACCCTGCGCCGGGAACTGTCGCCGGAGGTCAAGGCGGAAATGGACAGCGCCATTGCCCGCGCTTTTCTCCGCAGTACGTCCTACACGCGCAG
>CACWOA010000335.1 GCA_902762395.1 uncultured Ruminococcus sp. | reverse complement strand
CCCTTCGTGCGGAACGCCACGCCGTCGGAATCGGACACGATGGCCGCCACGCGGTGGGTCACAACGGTCTGTCCGCTCGAAGCGGGGTCAAAGAAGGAAATCACATCGCCTTGTCTGATGTCGCCCGCGTCGGTTACTACCTTGTCGATGACCAGATCGCCGCTCTTGATGGTGGGGAACATGGAGTCGGTCAGCACGATAAAGGGGCAGTAGCCGCCAAAGGACGGCACCTTGTCGGCGTTGGTGTAGCTTTTGACAATCATGGTGCAGTTGGCAATCAGGATCGGCGCGAGAATCACGCAGATCACAATGCCCAGCACGGTGAGAATTTTATCTTTCGCGGTAGCCGTTTCTTTTTCCGACGGCTCCGGCGTGCCGCTTTCCTTATCGCTTGCCGAAACGTCCTGCGCGGAGACATCTCCCTCGGAAACATTCTCCACAGGAACCGTCTCCACGGGAGCGGTTTCGGTTACGGTTTCAAGTTCTTTTTCGTCTGCCATTGCTTTTCCTCATTTCTTCATGACATACCGTCGTGTCTATACTGTATTATATACAATTCACACATTATGAAGGTATACTATAATGATATTATAGCAAAAACCACCACTTCTGTCAATGGATGACAGCATAAAAGTTAAACAAAAATCGGGATTAGATTTAGAATTATTTCACATTTTTATATTGTGTTTGTGATGATAATTCGATCGAACTCGTTTTTAATAGGACTCATCGTCCTCTTTTGTTTCTTCATCTGCCATGCTTGCCAGCACCACGGTGCGATAGCTGTTGTTGGCGGAGCAGGTGGACAGAAGCAGGTTGCGGCTGCCCTCCTGCGCGGGAGAAGTCTGCGTATCGGGAAGGGCGTGCTTCATCATTTTTTTGCACCACGCGGCGTAGTCGTCGCCCCGCCTGTCAAACAGGCGGTAGGCATACGATTCGGGGGACGTCTCAAACACCGCGAGGGCTTCGTAGCAATACGCGCCTTCCGGCGTGAAAAGCCACACGCTGCGGTCGGTTTCGTAATACTTCTTCACGCCCAGCCGCTTGAGCCGCCCGAACATACTGCCGTTTTTCATGTTGTGTCCGTAAAGGATGGTGTTGATATCCGAAAAATGGCGGCTGTTGCGATAGTCGGCAAAGATCGAGCCGGCATAGAGGTATTGCCTGCGGTAATCGCGGTGGAGATAGTAGTCGTTGTCCTTCGCCTGCAGCACCGGATAGCTGATATCCGCGCAGCCGACATAGATCCAGCCGATAATGTCGGGGTTTTTCTCTTGCAGCCGCGCAAAATCCACCTGCAAAGGCGGCAGTGCTTCGTCCGACACTTCCGCGCTTTCCTCCGCATCCGTTTCGCTCACGAAATGCGCCGAGATATCGGCATACAGGTCGTCCGCCTGCCTGTAATTGCGGAAAATCTTAAAAAGATTATATCCGCCGTGAAGCAGCAGCGCCCCGCAGATCACCATAACAAGCGCAAACCGCAGATTGCCGGATGTTTTTTTCCCTTTGGATTTCAAACGGTACCCCTCCTTTCCCCACTAATAAATAAATCGGATGAGGATGGAGATGACAAAAAGCGCCGCGAACACAATCGCAATGATCTTGATGTAGGAATAGCTCTTGCCCTTGGGAGCGGGCTGCTGTCCGCGCTGGCGCTCTATCTTGCGGCGGATGCTCTCGTCAAAGAGGTTATTTTTCTTTTCCAACAAAATCTCCCCCTCCGTTACTGTCCCAAAACCTGTCGGTAATCCTCCGCTGACGCGGCGAAGGCATGTTCCCGCTGTGCCGTGAGTGCGCGCTTCATTTCTTCACCGTCGTGCAGCACCGCGCGGATTCTGTCCGCCATCGCGCCGTAATTGTCAGGCGTGAAGATATTTTCGGGAGCGGTAAAGCGGCGGTTGTGCAGCGTGCTTTCCAGTCCGAAAATCAACTGGTCATAGACAAACGCCGTCCTGACCGCCGACAGAATCTCTCCGCCGTAGTTGATGTCAAGGTAAAAGTCGCACCGGTTCCACAGCTTCTTCACCGTCGGGTCCTCGATGGTGGGGTACAGCGTGACGTTGGGGCGGCGCTCAAACGCCATCAGCTTGGAGGACATCTCGGTGATCGCGCCGATGTGGAACTGCACTTCCGGCAGCGCGTCCGCGAGTTCTCCGAGTTTTTCGATCTGGTCGGAGTTGGTGAATACCAGCGCCTGTGCGGTGCCGGTATTGGTGCGCTCATGGGGGTAGATATACCCCAGCGGGCAGAACCTCTTCTGATCGACAGGCAGACGGCGGATCTTCTCCGCCGCGTCCTTTTTCTGTACGGCAATGGTTTCCACGCCGCCCGCGCCGCTTTCAAGAATGATTTTCATGTTGCCGGGAATGTCGTCACCGATCGGTTCCTGCCAGAAA
>CACWOA010000334.1 GCA_902762395.1 uncultured Ruminococcus sp. | reverse complement strand
TCTCGGCATGGCGGAGGTTGACAGATTGACGGTCTCGTTTCATAGGCTTCAAGCTCCTTCGCGCCCGAGCTCCGGCAGCAGGGCCGGAAGCTCTGTCAGGCTTGCAATGCGGGGAACCCCTGCGGGGGCCGCTTCCGTCCGCGGCTGCGGACAGAACCAGACAGCCCGCATGCCGGACTGCAGGGCGCTTCCCAACGACAGGCTGCGGCGCGGCGATTATTTCGGAGGATGTGGTGTGCGACCGTGTGGAAAAATTCCCTGTCAAGGTGCTTAACCAGTGGACGTATCACTCCCGCCTGTATGCCGCCGCGAAATACATTCTCACACAGCCCGACATGAATCTGGTGCAGCTTGTCTCCTTCGGCTGCGGCATCGACGCGATTACCACCGACGAGGTGCGCTCCATTCTCGAAAGCGGCGGTAAAATCTACACCCAGATCAAGATTGACGAGATTACCAACCTCGGCGCGGTCAAAATCCGCCTGCGCAGCCTCTTTGCCGCTATCGAGGATAACTAAAGCAGAAAGGGTCATCGTACATGGCAGAATTAAAATACAACAAAGACGGCAGACTGCTCTTTACCAAGGAAATGCGCCGTGAATACAAGATTCTCGCGCCGAATATGCTGCCGGTTCACTTCAAGCTCTTTGCCAAAGTGCTGCAAAAAGCGGGCTATGATGTGGAAGTGCTGACCAACAGCAGCCATCAGGTAGTCGAAGAGGGCTTGAAATATGTCCACAACGACACCTGTTACCCCGCGCTGCTGGTCATCGGACAGATGATCGACGCGCTTAACAGCGGCAAATATGACGTTGAAAAAACCGCTCTTATGATTACCCAGACAGGCGGCGGCTGCCGCGCCTCCAATTACATCCACCTGCTCCGCAAGGCGCTCAAAGCGGCGGGCTATGAAAAGGTGCCTGTGATTTCGGTCAACCTGTCGGGTCTGGAAAGCAATCCCGGCTTTTCCATCACCCCCGCGCTGGTCATGCAGTTTGTGGCGGGTCTGGTTTACGGCGACCTGCTTATGCTGCTGAGCAATCAGGTGAAAGCCTATGAACTGAATCCCGGCGAGGCGATGGAACTGGTGGACAGCTGGGTGGACCGTCTGCTCGATCAGTTCTCCCGCGGCAAGGGAATGTTAGGCGAAGAATTCCGCAGCAACCTGCGGCAGATCGCGGACGAATTTGACGCGATTCCCGTCAACCGCGTGCCAAAAGTGCGCGTCGGCGTGGTGGGTGAAATCTATGTCAAATATTCGCCCCTCGCCAACAACCAGCTCGAAGAATTCCTTGCTTCGCAGGACTGCGAAGTGATGGTGCCGGGGCTGATGGGCTTTGCCCTCTTCAAAATCGACAACCGTCTGGATGATATCAAGCTTTACGGCGGCAGCACCGTGAAGTATAAGTTTGTCTCTTTCCTCAAGGATTTCTGCACCCGCATGGAATCCGCTATGCTCGACGCGCTCAAGGATCATCCGAATTTTGTCGCGCCCTCCCCTTATGCCCATTTGCGTTCGCTGGTGGGCGGCGTGGTCGGATACGGCAGCAAGATGGGCGAAGGCTGGCTGCTCACCGCGGAAATGCTGGAGCTGTGCGAATCGGGCTATGAGAATATTGTCTGCACCCAGCCTTTTGGCTGTCTGCCCAACCATATCAACGGCAAGGGGATGATCGGCCGCATCCGCAAGGTCTGCCCCAACGCCAATATCACCCCGATTGACTACGACCCCAGCGCTACCAAGGTCAATCAGGAAAACCGCATCAAGCTCATGCTGGCGGTGGCCAGAGAGAATCTCGCCGAACGCGTCGCCGGACAGGCGGCGGACAAAGAGGGTGAGGGCGAAACGGTGGAAGTAGAGGTGGAAACAAGCCCCGCGTCCAAAGCGCAGAATACCGCCGTATCCGCTGCGCCGTCATCTCCTGTTTAAAGGACGGTGAAATTGCTATGGCAAGCACTGTCATTTATGCCGCGCGTCATGGGGAAACGCCGCTGAACGCGCAGGATCGGGTCTGCGGCGCGATGGATCTGCCGCTCACCGACAAGGGATTTACGCAGGCGGAACAGTTGGCGGATTCTCTTACCGACAAAGGTGTCGAGATCATCTACTGTTCCGATATGATTCGTGCGCGTCAGACTGCCGAAGCAGTGGGACGTGTGCTGGGACTGAGACCGATTCCCGACGCGAGACTGCGGGAAATGAGCTTCGGCTCGCTGGAGCAGTGTCTGCGGGACGACGCGGAATTCAACCGTCGCAAGCAGGTCTTTGCCTGCAGGGGGCGCACCGCGTTTATTCCTTTCTGGACGAGATGCTGCCGAAGTGCGAGGGACGCACGGTGCTGATTGTCAGCCACGGCTGGACCAACAAGTTCATTGCCACTTATTTTGGCGATCTGAGCAATCAGGCGTTTGCGGACTTCCGTCTGCTCAACTGCGGCTGCGCGAGGTATGAATATTAAGGAACTGTTCAGGTTATTAAGCCGATTGCATGGGATATTTTTGGCTGACAGATGAAGCAGGCCGATTCACGTTTTGCGTGAATCGGCTTTTTTAAATGAGTGTAAAAAACACCCGATATCAGTTGAAAAAAGAAGCGGGAAATGGTATAATACAACTGGCAGGAAAAATCGAAAGGGGAGAGCAACCATGTCTGTGAGTGGCGATGAAAAGAAAGCGACCCCAAAGAAGAGATATCTGGAGCGCATCAAAACCATGCGGCTGCTTGATGATGATTTTTTTACCGTTTGTTTTCAGGACGATAAAGCCTGCACCGAACTGGTGCTGCGC
>CACWOA010000333.1 GCA_902762395.1 uncultured Ruminococcus sp. | reverse complement strand
CCGGAACAGACGACTGCGGAACCGGTGATCGAAGCGAAAGCGGAGATCGAGGATATGATCGAACCTCCGACCCCGACCCCGGTTCTGACGCCGGACGTCTCCGCCTCCGGGGAAGCGTCCTATTCCGGAAGGCGCGGCCGCGGCAGAGGCAGACGCGGCGGGAGCTTTGAAATGGACGATCTCTCCGGGGAGACGCTCCCGTATGAACCGGCCGCTCCGGCCGTTTCCTCTCCGTCGGTCGTATCGTCCGTCCCGGAGGACGCGGACGAGGCCGACGAAGGGGATAAAACCTCGCAGGAAGGCGCTTCGACACCAGCCGCTGTCCCTACGCTGCAGGATTATCTCAAAAACCTCCACTGCGGCGGCTGCGGCCGCAACTGCTTTCTGCTGAATCCCCACTGTATGCGCGGCGCCCGCAAGGAGGCCCAGGCCGAGAGCGCGTATTATGAGCAGTACGGCGAGGCAGTCGGGGATGGGGCAATCTGACACGTTACCCGTTTTTTTTGAAGAATTACCCGTTACCCGTTTTTTGAAGAACACATGAGCTTTTTCTTTGGATCAGGCGGTGGGGGAGTGCATTCATCGCATAACGGCTCTATTTCAGCGCCAATATCGCAATACCCGTAGATTTTCTTTCCGCATCTGACACATTTTGTGAAAACCATACCAGGATGAAGCTCAAGCTCGTAGGGTTCGCCATCAATCAAGAATTCAACATAAAACATGATTTAGACCTCCCATATAGGTGTTTTGCATGTCTATATTGCTCTCTTTATTGAATTATGCAAGTCGAGAAGGGAAGTATTATCACATTTTTATCATGTTTCTGCATGAAGATAGCCGTGGTTAAATTACATATCTAATGATTTCTTCAAAATAGTTCAATAATAATAGAAAAAGAATTGAAAAATGGACTTTCCTTCGATATAATAGCTGATGTTGAGATGAAAACTGGTTAGGCTTGTTCGGAGGGACTACCTTGACGCCTCTCTGAAAAGATGGCTCTGCTCAGAAAGCCCCATGAAAAGCTGCAAGGAAGGGAAAACAGATGCCAAAAAAGGAAACCGGGATTCTTCCGATTCTGCTGATCCTCCTGCAGAGTCTGCTGTATGGCTTCGGCGATCCCATCACAAAGAAAGCCTATAGGGTGATGCCAGTGTTTTCCCTGCTGGCGGTACGATATATGATCGCCTTTGCCGTCCTGATCCTGCTTTTCGGGAAACGGGTCAGACAGAATCTGCGTGCCGTTCCCGTAAAGGACTGGCTGCTGCCGAGCGTATGTATAGGGCTCACATATATCCTCAACAACTTGGCGCTGAAGCTCACGGCCGCGACCTCTGTCGCGTTCCTGCGGTCCCTCTCGACGGTCATCACGCCTCTCATGGCATTCATCCTGTTTCGGGACAGTTTTGACCGGCGGCATATCGTGATCCATCTGTCTGTGGTAGTCGGATTATATCTTTTGTGCGGTTATGGCGGGCTGAACGGTTTCGGGGTTGGGGAGGCTTTGACGCTAACAGCGGCGTGCTTCATGGCGGGGGCACTTGTGTTTGGGTCGAGATCCTTGAAAAAGATCGATCCGATTACCCTGACGACCGTACAGGCGGGGATGTCTGCGCTGCTGGCATTATTTGCTTCCATGCTGTTCGACGGGGGCGTCCGGATCGGGCAGGCGACGCCGAAGGTGTGGGCGATCATATTGTATCTGGCGCTGGCGTGCACATTGACGGGATATCTTCTTCAGAATCTTGCACTGGAAAAAATCCCGGCCCGCGCGGTTTCACTGATCCAATGCACCTGCCCGGTCATGACGGCGGTGTTTTCGTTTTTGCTGCTGGGGGAAAGGCTGGCCGCTGTTGGCATGATCGGGGCGGTGATTATCCTGTTCTGTGTTGCCGGAGAATCCGTATTCGGCTCGAAGCCCTGACCCGTATGATTCCGGCTCCGGTCTTTTTCCTGTACTGCCAAGGCTTTGGAGGAGGATGGGCGCTACTATATCAAAAAAGAAAGAATAGCCCCGCCAGCGTCAGACTTAAAGTGGAAGGGGCAAATTCTTTTCCCGACCAGAAATGCAATTACAATTAATAAAAAGACAATTTTGTAATTATGTCATGATAAGAAAAGAATCGCTTAGAGCCAAACACTTCAAAATCCTTAACTACCAAACGAAACCCCTATAACCAAACGATTTGTCATCTCTAACTGCGTCTCCTTCCCACCTATTGAGGGATTCAAACCCTCTCTTTTTTAAATCCGTAAAACATACTGCAACGATATGAATCTGGAGGTGTTGCGCCGCAAGGCTTTCGGGGCATAAAAAACGAAACACCGAATTGACACATGGTATCAATCGGTGTTTCAGGTGTGGCAAAGGAACAGTATTTTGATACAATGCACCACTTTTGA
>CACWOA010000332.1 GCA_902762395.1 uncultured Ruminococcus sp. | reverse complement strand
CATGCTTTTGGCTGCCGAGGTAATACACCACACCGCGCTTGGCAAGGTTCTCCAAATCCTTTTCATAATGGATCTCATCCGGCTCAATGAAGCCAAGCAGATTGAACTCGGTGGCAGGATATTTCTTGCGGATCCGCTTTGCCGCCGCTATGTAGTCCTCGATACCCTTGTCCTTCAGAATTCTTCCTATATAGTTAAATATGATCGGGTCGCCGTGAATACCGTCGCCGCCGTCCGGATATTCCTGGAGCGGATAGCGCTCGGTATTGACGCCGGAGCCGGGAATCAGCATATAATCGCCTTTGACAAGCCCTGTTTCAAGCGCGTCTCGCATGTTGGTTTCATTCTGAAACATCACACAGGACGATTTGTTGTAGGCGTGGCGAAACAATCTTAAGATTAAATCCTTCTTCGGCTTTGACTGGTTTTTCACACTGCCGATTCCCGTCAAATTGTTGATAACAGGAATGTGCATCCGGTTCGCCGCCATGCTGCCGTAAACATTCGGCTTGGCGGTATAGGTCAGCACCACGTCCGGCTGATACTGCTTGAACAGCCTGCGATAATGCCGCAGGAGCTTGGAATCGGCAAGCACATTGGTGCCGCGCCGGTCGATTTCAGGATTATCATAAAGATATTCGATTCCTTCCATGAGCTCGAATTTCTCGCCGTAAGGGCAGGAAATCAACACCTCATAGTCATGCGCCAACAGCGCCTCGATCAGCTCCTTGCGGAAGCAATAAATATCGTCGTCATTGTTTGTAAGAAGCGCCACTAACTTCTTTTCCATCTTCTAACCCACTCATTTTTGATAATCTCTGATGATCTCGCTGAAATTTTTAATAATATAGTCAACATCCTCGTCGCTCAACAGGGTATGGAGCGGCAGAGTGACGGCGTTTTCATATAAATGATAGGCGTTCGGGAAATCCTTGATATCCCAGCCCATGCTTTTGTAGGCGGTCATCATCGGCAGGGGCTTGTAATGCACATTGCAGGCAATGCCGCGCTCCGCCATTTCGGTGATGATGTCGCGTCTTTGCGCGTCCGTCGCGTTCGGGATACGCACGATATACAGATGGCCGGAGGAAGTGTGATCCGCGCCGTAATGATGCAGGCGTTTAACACCCAACGCATCACACATCTCGTCGTATCTTTCGATGATCTCTTTTCTTCTTGCGAGCAAACCGGGGTATCTGTCGAGCTGACGGAGCCCGATCGCCGCCGTGATGTCGGTCATATTGCACTTGTACCACGGACCGACGATGTCGTATTCCCAGGAGCCCTTGACGGTTTTGGCAAAGGCGTCCTTGCTCTGACCGTGCAGGCTGTATAACTGAAACTGCTTGTAGATTTCTTCGTTGTCAATGCCGTCAAGCGTTCTCCATGTAGAAGCGCCGCCCTCGGCGGTGGTGAAATTCTTGACAGCGTGGAAGGAAAAGCTGGTGAAATCCGCGATCTCTCCTGCCTTCTTGCCGTGCCTTTCGGCACCGAGCGCATGTGCGCTGTCCGCCAAAACGGCAACTCTGCCGAGTGTTTTCTGGATCCTTCTGCCGAGTTCGGTATTGCCGCCCGGCACAAACAGAGCTTTTTTGTTCTCAACCGCCTGATAAATGCGGTCGTAATCGCAAATAATGCCGCCCAAGTCCACCGCGATGATCGCCTTGGTCTTTTCGTTGATGGCGGCTTCCATTTGGTCGTAGTCCATCTCTACGCTGTCGGGTTGAGAGTCGATGAACACGACCTTCGCGCCGACATGGACCGCCGCCGAAACCGAGGCAGTATAGGTGTACGCCGGCACGATCACCTCGTCGCCCTCACCGATGCCGAGCACACGGAGATTCAGCTCCTCCGCCGCTGTCGCGGAGCTCAGACAGACGCACTTTTGCGTGTGGCAGTACGCTGCAAGCCGCTCTTCAAGCTTTTTGGTTCGGGGACCTGTGGTTATCCAGCCTGATTTCAGTGCCTCAACAACTTCATTTATTTCCAATTCACCGATGTCCGGAGGACTGAACGGAATACTTCTCATGGTGGTTCCTCATTTGCCATTTATTCTTCATACACCGATCGAACGCAGCGATTGAACGCGCTGTTCGCTTAATTTGCCTTGCTCGTAACCTGCGATTTGGCGTTTTAGCCACGCACCGAGCTTGGTTCCTCGTTTGGATATATAGTCAAACGGAATATTACAGTTGCCATGTGCGGCAAGATATTCCTTTACTTCTTCAAATGACTGCGCCCACTCGCGGTCTCGCTTGCTGCCCCAATACATCCCAATGGATTCGAGCCTGCTGACCTGCTCTGCGGTGAGCGATTTATTCTTTATCTTTCCGTTTTTGATTTGCCGCTGTTCCTTCAGCCATTGACCGATCCAGATGCCGTCAACCACCAAATCGGGCGGTATATCCAAATTGCCGTG
>CACWOA010000331.1 GCA_902762395.1 uncultured Ruminococcus sp. | reverse complement strand
TTCACACCGCATAAATTCGGTCCGGAGGACGCGGTGGTAAACGGCTTGCAAATGGGCGTTACCACGCCGGAGCAGGCCAAAGAACTGCTCGGCGCGACAATCGGTCAGCCGGATGATATGTACGACTTGGAGCATCCTCACTACGATGCTTCTGTCATGATGACATACGACGAAGACCCCTGCTATTCCTACCTCGAATTTTATGATATCGACAAGGGCGGTCACTTCGCGCTCGGCGTAATTCACGCGGAAACGCCCGCGTTCCGGTTTGTCAACGATCTGCACGTCGGCAGCACGAAGGACGAGGTGCTGGCGACCTTCACATATGAAGAGGATCCCGCGCCGCTGTACTTTCTCGCTATTATGGAGCGGGACGCCGCCGGGGAGATCATTTACGGCGAGCCGATGGGAACCTATATCTACGGCGATACCAACAGCACATGGTTCGAGGAAACCAAACCCACCGGCGCTATGCAATATGCTTATACGGAGCCGTGTCCCAAGGAATACGGCAATGCCTACACCATGACCTACGATTACTGCGAACCGCTCAACTGGAACGCCGACAAAAGCGATTTCACGAGCATCCGCTACCATCTGGATTTCTTTCTGGACGGCGAAACGGACACGGTTACGGAAATCAGCTTATCTTACCATGTCATCAGTGAATATATGTGCTGAACACATCTCATCATCAACCAAAGAAAAGAGGAGAACCCCCCATGGTTCTGGATTTTTACATGGATGACGTTATTAAAAACGCCATCAAAGAGGATATCAATTACATTGACACCACTGCCGATCTGGTGATTCCCGCCGATCAGCGGGGGAGCGCGTATTTTGTGGCGAAGGCGTCGGGCGTGCTGTGCGGCATCGACGCGGCCATGCGCGTGTTTGCGCTGCTCGACAACACCTTTGAGAGCAAGGTGTATTTCCACGACGGCGACGCGCTGCAAAAGGGCGACGTGATCTGCGAATTTGAGGGCAATATGCGCTGCCTGCTCAAAGGGGAGCGCACGGCGCTCAATCTCATCCAGCATATGTCGGGCATCGCCACCGAAACCGCGCGCTGCGTGGAAATCGTGAAAGGCACCAAGGCGGCCGTCACCGACACGCGCAAGACGCTGCCGGGACTGCGCGCCCTGCAAAAATATGCCGTGACAGTGGGCGGCGGCAGGAATCACCGCTACAATCTCAGCGACGGCGCGATGCTCAAGGACAACCACATCGACGCGTGCGGCGGCATCACCGGCGCGGTCAGAACCCTTCGCGGCAAATTGGGTCACATGGTCAAGATCGAGGTGGAAACCCGCAATCTGACCGAGGTCAGGGAAGCCCTCGAAGCGGGCGCGGATATCATCATGCTCGACAACATGGACTGCCCCACCATGAAGGAAGCAGTCGCCATCGTGGGCGGCAGAGCGCTTCTCGAGGCATCCGGCGGCATTACGCATGACACCTTGCGCGAGGTGGCGGAAACCGGGGTGGATATCATTTCCATTGGCGCGCTGACGCATTCCGTGCAGGCGTTTGACATTTCCATGCGGATTTCCTGAACGGAATTCGGGACAAAATCAACAAAAGAATACAGAAAGGACGGTGGTGAATCATGGGAACCCCTCTGGCTTCCGGGGAGCGGCAGGCAGTGTCCGAGGTCGGGCTGCGCCTGCAGCGGCTCCGCAGAAAGGCGGGACTTTCTCAGGCGGCTGTGGCGGAGCGCCTCAACCGCGATTTTAACGCCCATGTGAACAAGGGCATGATTTCAAAGTATGAAAACGGGATTCACGAGCCGTCCGCAGGCACCGTGTTCTGTCTGGCGAAGGTGCTTGGCGTTTCCACCGAATATCTGATGGGCAAAACCGACGCGCTCCAGACATTTGCCGCGCAGCAGGGCGCCGATCTGCCGGGGCGCGTCATCAAGGTGTATTCCCGTTACAATTCGATAGACGGCGGCGAATGTGAGCCGGACACGGTGGAGCTGGTGCCGCCGGGATGGCTGATCGGGGGCAGGGAATATATCGGCGTGCGTGTCCGGGGCGGCGCGCTGGCGCCTCGCTATTACGACGGCGACCTCGTGATTTTTGAGCGGTGCTTCAAAATGGATCGCGACAGGGTCGCGCTTGTCAGCTTTGGCGGCGACGACGCGATTTTCTGCTTCATCCAGAGAAAACGGGGCGGCAAGTGGTTCAGCCCTCTCGAGCTTGACAAGCCGGAGGCGTATTACACCACCCGCCAGATGGAGGAAATGCCCGTCAGGATCATCGGCGCCGCGAAGAACCTCTCCGTCCTCGACGCGGGGCACGACGCGAACTTCAAGATACCGGCGGGCTACATGAGCTACGACATCGGCAAGGGTACGCGCGACATGCTCGCCAGCATAAATGCCTATCAGGCGAAGATCAACGAAGCGTACGACAGGGAGGTCGA
>CACWOA010000330.1 GCA_902762395.1 uncultured Ruminococcus sp. | reverse complement strand
GCAAAAACTTTCATATATGGTTTTTGTGAAGTCCGAGGCGGCACGCTAAATCGTTATTGCGTATAAAAACTATACCAAAATGGTTGACTTTTGGCATGAGGCGTGTTATAATGCCTTTACAGCAAATCATATAAAATCCATGTGTTTTATTAATAAGAAGGAAGGCTGCTGGAATGGGCAATTTATTGGAAATCAAAGATCTTCACGTTTCCGTGGAGGAAAAAGAACTGCTGCACGGGGTATCGCTGGATGTGAAAGCGGGCGAAACGCATGTGCTGATGGGTCCCAACGGCGCGGGTAAATCCACGCTGGGCTATTCGGTCATGGGCAGTCCCCGCTACGCCGTGACAAGCGGCAGCATCGTCTTTGACGGTGAGGACATCACGGCGCTGTCCGCCGACAAACGCGCCAAAAAGGGCATTTTTCTCTCCTTTCAGGCGCCGGTGGAGATTCCCGGCATTACGCTGAGCAGCTTTCTGCGCAGCGCGCTGGAGCAGCAGACCGGACAGCGCATCAAGCTGTGGGATTTCAAGAAACGCCTCAAGGAAACCATGGCGCTGCTGCAAATGGACGAGTCCTACGCCGAGCGGGAGCTGAACGTCGGCTTTTCGGGCGGCGAAAAGAAGAAGGCCGAGATTCTCCAGCTTCTCATGCTGCGCCCCAGGCTCGCCATTCTCGACGAGACCGATTCGGGACTGGACGTGGACGCGGTGAGAACCGTCTCCCAAGGCATTCACGAGTTCCAGAAAAATCCGGAGAATTCGCTTCTCATCATCACCCACAACACGCGGCTGCTTGCGTCGCTGTCGGTGGACAAGGCGCATGTGCTGGTGGGCGGACGCATCGCGGCACAGGGCGGCGCGGAGCTGGTGGACGAGATCAATACCGCCGGATTTGAGAAATATCTGACAGTCGAGTGAGGGCAGCGGCATGAAAGAAAAAACACAGGTGGAGCATCTCAACGAAAGCCTCTACGATTTCCGCTTTGACGAGGACGACGCCGACCGCTTTGAAAGCGGCATCACGCCCCAGATCATCCGTGAAATCGCGGAGGAAAAGGGCGACCCCGACTGGATGCGGGATTTTCGCTTAAAATCACTGGAAATATACAACAAGACCCCGATGGTGGATTGGGGTCCCTCGATCGAGGGGCTTGACATGAGCCGGATCGTGACCTATATCCGCCCCAAGACCCGCATGAGAACCGACTGGAACGAGGTGCCTGACGACATCAAGAACACCTTTGAACGGCTGGGCATTCCGCAGGCGGAGCGGGAATCGCTGGCGGGCGTGGGCGCACAGTACGACTCGGAACTGGTCTATCACAACGTCCGCCGCGAGGTCGCGGAGCAGGGCGTGGTCTACACCGACCTTGAAAGCGCCATGCACGACGAACGCTGGGCGGACATCATCCGGACGCATTTTATGAAGCTGGTGCCTCCTACCGATCACAAATTCGCGGCGCTGCACGGCGCGGTGTGGTCGGGCGGTTCCTTCGTCTATGTGCCGAAGGGCGTACACCTTGACATCCCGCTGCAATCCTACTTCCGGCTCAACGCCAAGGGGGCAGGACAGTTTGAGCATACGCTTATCATCCTCGAGGAAGGCTCCTATCTGCACTTCATCGAGGGATGCTCCGCGCCCAAATATTTTGTGGCGAGCCTGCACGCGGGCTGTGTGGAGCTGTATGTCGGCAAGAATGCCACGCTTCGCTATTCCACGGTGGAGAACTGGTCGAAAAATATGTACAACCTCAACACCAAGCGCGCCATCGTGGAGGAAGGCGGCAAGGTGGAATGGGTGTCCGGCTCGTTCGGTTCCCACGTTTCCTATCTCTACCCCATGAGCATCCTGCACGGCAGGGGCGCACGCGCGGAATTTACCGGCATTACCTTCGCGGGCGAAGGGCAGAATCTTGATACGGGCGCGAAGATCGTTCACGCCGCGCCGGACACCTCGTCCTATGTCAACACCCGCTCCATTTCCAAGAGCGGCGGTATCAGCACGTTCCGCAGCGCGGTGCAGATCAACGAAAACGCACACGGCAGCAAATGTTCCGTCTCCTGCGAATCGCTCATGCTCGACAGCCAGTCCCGTTCCGACACCATTCCCGCTATGGATATCCGCACCAATCGCGCGGATGTGGGACACGAAGCCAAAATCGGACGCATCAGCGATGAGGCGGTCTTTTATCTCATGGCGCGGGGACTCAGCGAGGAGGATGCAAAGGCGCTCATCGTGCGGGGATTTGCGGACAATGTATCCAAGGAACTGCCGCTGGAATACGCCGTCGAGATGAACAACCTCATCGGCATCGAAATGAAAGGCAGCATCGGCTGACGGAGGGAGCGAAAACAGCATGGAACACAACAACGCAATACAAATCAACCGACTCGCCTCGCCCACATGGCGGCACCTTAAAATTAACCAGGC
>CACWOA010000329.1 GCA_902762395.1 uncultured Ruminococcus sp. | reverse complement strand
ATGTCCAGGTGCTGCTTGTCCTCGACCATATCCAGAATCAGGTTCAGCTTGCGGTTCAGCACTTCGATGTCGCTTTCAGATAGTGGCGATTCCGCATCGGTCAGACGGGCTTCTTCGGTAATCATCTCGTCATAGCCTACCAATGCCGCGAAGGGTGCGAATTGCGCGGCGCGGTCGTAAAGTGACATAGGCTTTCGGTTTGCGGCCTTGTGGTGCGGAAGTGTAATAATGTCTGCGTACTTTTCCTTTGCGTTTTCCATTTTGAAATAATCACCTCATTCCGCTTTGTGACCACCGACTTGCCCGTTGCGTTCGATGGTTGTTGCGCCCTCTTGCAGATTCATTCCTTTGAGAAGGGCGTTCTTGCCGTATCTGCTTTGAATATTCAGCGTCGCTTGCTGCAATCTGCGCTCACGCGCTTCGGCGGCAGCTTCCTGCTCCCGGTCCTGCTGGGCGGCGGTGTAATCGACAAACAGGCTCAACTGCTCCGGCACTTCGGGCGGAATGTCGGATTCCCGAATCAGATTGCAGGCGGTAACGTTGATTCTGCGTATCAGCAGATCAGGGTCTACCACTCTTGTATATAATTCCATTACCGCCTCCACGATTTTCCGCGTCGAGCTGGTGTATTTTTCCAAATTTCCCGTGCCGTGCGCGTGGTTCGGGTGCGGTCTGCCGTAGGGATCGGAGGTCACCTTGCCTTCATACGCCTTTCCCGTCTTGGCAACGGCATAGACTGTGTCCCGCATGGATTTTCCCGGAACCATGACCGTCAGGCTCTCCCGGTCGTAGCCGATATTCAGAACCATCTGCTTTGTGACCAGTCCCTTCTTCACAAGGTCGAGAACGAGCAACTCCGTCATTTCCCGGACGATCAGCCTGCCTTTGTCGTAATCGTATGGCTCCTTCAATACCTGCCCTGACGACATGGAATTGGTACTCGGTCGGTATGCCTTGATGTGTTCGATGGTGGTCGGCTCCCAGCCCCATGCGTGGTCAATCAGCAGTTCCGCGTTGATGCCGAATATTTTATACAGATTCGCCTCCTGATATTTGTCAAGCGAAGCCCGCGCGATGTCGCCCATCGTGTAAAGACCGAGCTTTTCCAGCTTTCGGCTGTATCCATATCCCACTCGCCAGAAATCGGTGAGCGGACGGTGGCACCACAGCAATTCCCGGTATTTCATTTCGTCCAGTTCCGCGATTCTCACGCCGTCCTTGTCCGCCGGAACGTGCTTGGCAACAATGTCCATTGCGATCTTTGCAAGATAGAGGTTTGTCCCGATGCCCGCGGTTGCCGTAATGCCGGTGGTGTAAAGCACTTCCCGTATCATGGTCATAGCAAGCTCATGTGCCGTCAGCCGGTAGGTATCAAGATAATTGGTTACGTCAATAAAGACCTCGTCTATCGAATAGACGTGAATATCCTCTGGCGCGATGTATTTCAGATAGATGGAATAAATCTTCGAGCTGTATTCCTCGTACATTCTCATGCGCGGCGGCGCGACATAGTAGGAGAGTTCCAGTGACGGGTCGGCGGCAAGTGTCGGCGCGTCAAAAGATGCAGAAACAAAACGGTACTGTCCGTCCTCTTCTTTTCGGATATGACCGCTCTTTATACCAGCGGACAGCCGCTCCCGGTTGACCTCTTTTACCTTTTGAATGACCTCAAACAGCCTTGCCCTGCCCGGAATGCCATAGGCTTTCAGCGAAGGCGAAACGGCGAGGCATATTGTCTTCTCGGTTCTTGACAGATCAGCGACAACAAGATTTGTCGTCAAAGGGTCGAAGTGACGCTCCACGCACTCCACGCTTGCGTAGAAACTTTTCAGGTCGATTGCGATGTAAGTGCGTTCCAAACACGTCACCTTCTTTCTGATTCATCTATACAACAACAGGACATTCCACATACCAGCGTCCGAACCGTGCGGCAAACAGCTCGCTGGTCTTTTCAAAGAAAAGATGTTTTTCTACGCCGCATATCACAACGGTATAACAGTCGCCCGTGCGACCGTTTCCGAGAGTGGACGCCGGACGGAAATCTTTGACTTCGTCTATCTTGAATATGCGTCCGTCAGACCATATGATCGTGCGCGGCAGCATATAGCCTGTCGCGTCGAAGTCGGATGTCACTTTCACATATACTTTCTCCGCCTGCCGTTGCATCAAATCACTCCTTTGTTTAAAAAAAATTACCAGCCGCCGAATACTTTGTCAAATGTCGGCAGTTCCACCGACGGCACTTTGTATTTTCGGACAGCCATCGCCTCATATTTCAGATTAACAATGCAATCCGGCACACCGAACGCTTTGGCAATCTCCGGCACAGAAAGGCAGGTGCCGGCATTCAGAATATCCTGCGCCTGTTCCTGCAACTCCGCGTACATTCGGGACAGTTCACTCTGATAGGCTTCCATTCTGCGGATGCGTGTTTCGGGAG
>CACWOA010000328.1 GCA_902762395.1 uncultured Ruminococcus sp. | reverse complement strand
CTTTTCGGAGGAAAGGTCTGCGGCGTGACGACCGCGAGCGGGAATATTCATTGCTACAACGTGGCGGACGGCTGCACCTTTGATCTGACCAGCGAGCAGTTCCCCGAGGAAACGCTGGTGTATGAGAACAATCCCGAACAGTTCCGGGAAGAGCATTTCCGCAAGGAGGAAAAGCGGCTCCGGTATGAATATTTAAAACGCGAACTGGCGAAAAAAATGTGACACGACAAACACCCCCGTTGCAGGCGGATGAATCAAAAATCATCGGCATGCGGCGGGGGTGTGTTTTATTTTTTGTACATCCTGTGCAGCAGCAGTTGACAAAGAAGGACCGCAGCCGCCGCGATGCCACTGACCGTGATGCAGCACACAAGAGCAGAAGACAAGGCGTTACGCAAGGGCAACAGCGGATTGTCGGCAGGATAAAATTTTATGCAGGCACGCAGCGCCATAAAGATAAAATAAGACGTCACAAACAGCAGACCGACAATGTGACCCACGCGCAGCAGCAGACCGTTCAGCAACTGATGAAGATGATAGGCAATCCGGCTGCGACCGAGGGGGGAGGAAGCGGTCATCTGCATACGGCGCAGCGTTTTGATTTTGCTGATATCGGTTGCTTTTTCCGACAGAACGGCGTGAATCGCGGCGGCGAGCTGCTGTTCTTCTTCGTAAGAGGTCAGATAATCCGCCATTACAAACTACCTCCTAAAATCGGATCGACAAACATGGGCGCAAAGAACGACGTGAGGATGATGAGCGTGCGCACAAGGAAGAAAAGACTGCGGTCATTTCGGAGGCTTTCAGGGAAAAAGCGCAGCACATTGCCCCAGTTGCATCCCACTGACAGGGGAACAAGCATATAAAAAAGAGAAATGTCCAATATGCCTAAAGGTCCGAATATTTGGTAAGCATGGAAAAGAAGGAGGCACATGGTGGCGTAGGAGAATCCGGCGACCAGCTCTTTCCACAGGGTATGGGTGCGGAATCCGGGAATCGTGCGCAGCAGGGGGATTCTGTCAATGCGCCTCACGCCCATCTCATGCCGGAGCTGTTGTTTCATGGCGGAGACGGAAGCAAAGCGGTGACAGGGGTCTGTCGCAATGGCTCTTTCGATGATGCTGACGATATAGTGATTGCCCCGGTATCTGGCGAGTCCCGGCTCCTGTCCCGTCAGCATGAAATTCAACAGGCAGCCGATGGAATAAATATCCGATCGGCAGGTGACGCCGGAGGAGATGCTTTCAGGCGCCTGATAGCCGAGCGTTCCCACTACGGTGGTGTCGGAAAGACGGTGGGGCGTCACCCGTTTGCCGCCGCCAAAGTCCACAATTTTTACCTGCGGCAGACAAAGATCGTATCGTGAAATCATGATGTTGTCGGGTTTTATATCGCGGTGTACCAGTCCGTTCTGATGCAGCTCCCGCAGTCCTTCACAAATCTGTATGGCAATATACAAAGCGGTTTTCTCCTTTAAAGGACCGTTGCGCCGGACAAACTGTGCGAGAGTCAGCGTTTCCGTTTCCGTACAGCCTTGGGCGCAGACGTATTCCGTGACGGCTATGCAGCGTTCCTTCCGTTTTTCATCGGAAGACGTGACCCGAATGACTTCGTAGGTGTTTCCCACATAAGGATTCCACATCCCTGTCAGCTTCTCATAGACGGACAGACCTTTCGGCGGCAGTTCCTTGAGGACAACGGGAAACGGATTTCCCTGCGAATCCTGCGTCATGGCGATATAGGTCTTGTAACGCTTTTTCGGAGTCAGTTGTTTGTAAATTAAAAAATCCCTGGCACATTCTTCTTCCGTGAGGGTGCGCATGGAAGCATTTCTCCCTTTTTATTTTTCTTTAAACATCCCGTCAAGTCCTTTTTCCTGCAATAAACGGCGAATTTCTTTTCCGGTCATTTTATTGAGCATCCCCCAGATAATCACCGACTCCGCCGGATCGCGCGTATACAGTTCCTGATAGCGGGCGGTTTTCAAAAGGCGGTTGGTTTCATCGAGCGTGGCGTTAATGGCGAGCGCGAGATCAATGACCACGCGGCGGCTGGGATTGACCGTTTTTTCGGAGGGATTGCGCAGTTTGTTGATATAGGATTTGGAGATGTTCGTGTTTTCCACGATTGTCAGCACCGATATGTTCTTCTGCCGGATCAGCGCGCCGAGCGTGGCGGGGAATTCGTTGCCGATCATGCCCTTCAGATGAGCGTCCTCATAATGAAGGGCTTTTTCCAGCTCTCTGCGGTTTTCGTCTGTTGTTCTGCCCATGATGTAAAACTCCTTTTCCGTGGGGATTGCTTTTTCATAGTATAGCAGATGATACAGAATTGTGCAAGGAAAAAAGCAACATTTATGGGATAAAACAACGGCATACGGCGTCGCTCCGATAAGCGACCACTCTGAGTGGTCGCTTATCGGAGCGATTCCGTGTATAATGGAATA
>CACWOA010000327.1 GCA_902762395.1 uncultured Ruminococcus sp. | reverse complement strand
GAGGGAGGAGGAGTGATTGAGCAGCATGCGGGGCGTAATCTCCGACTGAGGGAAAAGGGGATTGCGGAACTTGAAACCGAAGTAGTTTTCCACATTGCGGTCAAGATCAATGCGTCCCGCGTCAACCAGCGTCATGGTAGAGAGGGTGGAGATGATTTTGGAGAGGGAAGCGGGGCGGAATTTGGTGTCGGCGTTGATTTTCTTCTTCTGCTGCCTGTTGGCGTAGCCGTAGGAATAGGTGTATTCCACCTTGCCGTCTTTGATGACCGCCACGCCCACGCCCATGGCGCTGTACTTCTGGCAGATGTTTTTGAGTTCGGTGGCGGTGCTGCCTGTCAGTTCCTCGGGATGATGGGGGTCGATGACCTTGGGTTCCTCGTGTCCCTCCACGTCCACATAATATTTGTCAATCCAGCCGAAGCAGTTTTTGAGGTATTCGATGCGGTAAAAATCGCCGCTTGTCTCCAGCACTTCAAAGACCTGCCCCTTCATGACGGTGTTCTGAATCTTCTTGCTGGCGTCGGGTTCGGAGCAGATGGTGCCGGTGGTGAATTTGACCGTGATGTTGAATCCGCTCTCCGGTTCCTCCGCGCTCACCGTTTCCGTGTTGTCGGTGACGGCGGCTGTGGGGTGGAGCCATTCTTTGATGATCGCCATGTAATCGGTGGGGGAGAATCTGAATGTCAGCACGAGGCTGACGCACAGGCAGAGGACAATGCCCACGGTGCCGATGCCGCGGATGCGGCTGCGCCGGTAATAATGCAGATAGCGCTGCCACCACGAAGACGCCAGCCCCCAGACTGCCGCGCCTATGCCGACAGTCTGATCGGATGCCGGTCGCGTTTGTTTCCGCTCGTCGTCTATGGCGTTAAAATAATCTATGTCGTCATCGTCATCCTCGCTGATTTCCGCACCGCGAAGATAGGCGTTGCGGCGGTAGTAGGAGGTGTAATCGCCGCGATCTTCGCCGTCGGGAGAAGCGGAGGCACCCGCGCCGCTGTCGTGATACCCGTAACGCGCCGCGCTGTCGCTGTATTGCTCATAACGCGCGTCGTCGCTCTCGTGATTTCTGTAACGAACCGCTCTGTCACCGTAGCGTTCCGCGCCGTTGTCATAATATTCGTCGTGCGCCGCGTCATTGTCGAAGTCCGTGGGATAGCGGCGGTATTCGCTGCGGGCGTTGTCGGAAGCATATCTCCGACCGCCCCGACTGCCTGAGCGCGAACCGCTGCGGCGGAATCTCCCCGAAGCGTTGCTGCCGTTGCTGTCATTAAAATCGTTGTCCTGCCGCATAGATGGCCACCTCCTTTTTGATGAGTGTGAAGTGTGAAATGTGAAGTTATATAGTGTGTTACTGTATTTCTGCGTTTCTTAGCAAGAAAAGTTTTTAGCTAAAATTAATATTTTTCTTAATATATGACAGTTATTCTATGAAATTTCACACTTTACACTTTACATATGAAAATCATTATAACAAATTTGCGTGAAGAGTACAAGCCGCAAATTATGAAATTTTGGGAAACGGAAAATGACGAAAAAAGGAAATACCATCAAAACGCCGGACTGCATTCTTTGGGGATGATTCCCTAAAAGAAGCAGTCCGACGTTTTTGTAAATCGCGGCAAATCGGAAAAAAATTATTGCCCGTCCGTGAGCAGGGAGCAGACCGCGTTGGCGTAGGCGACCGGGTCTTCAATGGCGATACCCTCGATGAGGGAGGCCTGCGCATAGAGAATGTCCGTCAGCTTGCCCGCCTTTTCCTTGTCCTCGGCGTAGGCCTTGGTGAGGGCGGCAAAGATGGGATGATTCATGTTGATTTCGAGAACACGGGTGGCCTTGACCTTTTCCTCGTTGCCGGGCATGGCATTGAGCACCTTCTCCATTTCGAGCGAAATGCCGCCGTCGCTTGTCAGGCAGACAGGGTGACTCTTGAGACGGCTGCTCAGACGCACTTCCTTGACGTTTTCACCTAAGTGTTGCTTCATGAAGTCGAAGAGGCTCTTGTTGTCCTCGGCGGTTTTCCTGACTTCTTCCTTCTCCGCGTCATCCTCGACGTCAAGCGCCGCGTCGGACACCGAGCGGAATTCCTTCTCCTTGTAGTCGCGCATGGATTTCAGGGCGAATTCGTCGATTTCGTCGGTGAGGTAGAGGATTTCAAAGCCCTTGTCGCGGAGAAGCTCGGTCTGCGGCAGCATATCGAGCTTGGCGGCGGATTCGCCGCAGGCGTAGTAGATGTATTGCTGGCTTTCCTTCATGCGGCCGACGTATTCGTCCAGCGTGACGGGCTTCTTCTCGGAGGAGGAGTAGTACAGCAGCAGGTCTTGCAGGAGGTCTTTCTTCATGCCGTAGGAGCTGTAGATGCCGAATTTGATTTGCAGACCGAAGTTTTTGAAGAAGGTTTCATATGTTAAGGAATTCCGTATGGGTGAATACGGAGAAGGTGACGCAGGTGTCAC
>CACWOA010000326.1 GCA_902762395.1 uncultured Ruminococcus sp. | reverse complement strand
TCATGATATAATATTTGTCGATTTTTTTTTTTTTTTGCATGATGAAATTAAGTTATTTTATCTATCATGCCCTTTTTTCAGGACGGTGTTGACAATGTTAGTAGGATATACAGGCTTTGTGGGAAGCAATCTCTGCTTATCACATTCTTTCGCCTCCTTAATCAACAGCAAAAACATTGCGTCAGCATATGGCGCTTGCCCCGAAACGCTGATTTATTCGGGGGTTCCCGCGGAAATGTTCATCGCCAATCAATATCCCGAAAAGGACAAAGCCATCATCGAAAACGCCAAGCACAATATCGAAAAAATCCGCCCCGGAAGAATCGTTCTGATCTCAACGGTCGCGGTGTACGACCGCACCGACGGCGTGGATGAGGATGACGAGCCGGAGGAAGAACGGCTCACCCCCTACGGTCGCCACCGTCTTGATCTGGAACATTGGGTCGAAACGCATTATGACCGGCATCTGATCGTGCGGCTTCCCGCCATTTACGGGGAAAATCTGAAGAAAAACTTTATTTATGATTTCATCCACTATATCCCCCCTATGCTGACAAAGGAAAAATATCTTGCGTTTGCGAAGGATCAACCGGTCATACGGGACGCTTATCAGCCTCTGGAAAACGGCTTTTATAAATGTATGGCGACAGACCCGTCGGTCATCGCCCGGTTAAAGGACGCTTTCCGGTCCGTGGGATTTTCCGCCCTGCACTTCACCGACTCCCGCTCGGTGTACCAGTTTTTCGGGCTGGATCACCTCTATGAGGCGATCACCGACGCGCTGGCAAAAGACATTCACAAAATCAATCTGGTCACGCCGCCTGTCAGCATCAGCGAATTGTATCGCTATCTGACGGGAGAGGAATTTTTCAATGAAACCAAAAAGCCGCCGTATTATTACGACATCCGGACAAAATACACATCCAGCGGCTATATCACCACCAAAGAGGAAGAACTGGCGCAGATCAGGCGCTTTATCGACACAAAGATTCACTGAGGACAGAATATGAAGTTTTCCGTTTCAAACATCGCCTGGGGCGACGAATACAACGACGCGGTTTATGCCTATCTCAGCAAAAAGCATTTTAACGGCATAGAAATCGCCCCCACCCGGCTTTTTCCCGACGCGCCGTACACACACATCCGGGAAGCCGTCGATTATTTTGACGGCGTAAAAACCGCCTATGGACTGGAGGTATCGTCAATGCAGTCCATCTGGTACGGTCAGGGCGGCAATATTTTCCACGCTCCCTCCGAAAGAGACGCCCTGCGGGACTACACCTTTGCGGCGGTTGATTTTGCCTCCGCCATCGGGTGTCACAATCTCGTGTTTGGCTGTCCGAAGGCGCGCCACAATGAACGGCATTGCCCGGAACAGGAGGTATATCCCTTTTTTCAATCCATCTCGGCTTATGCGCATGAGCGAAACACCTGCATCGCGCTGGAACCGAATCCCGTGATTTACGGCACCAACTTTATCAATACGACCCCTCAGGCATTTGATTTTTGCCGGGCTTCCGGCTGTGAACATCTGCGGGTCAATGTGGATTTAGGCACTATTCTCTACAACAACGAAGCGTTCGACTGCGTGCAGGAGCATATGGCGCTGGTCAATCATATCCATATCTCCGAGCCGTATCTGAAGAAAATAGAAAAACGCGACCTGCACCGCCGGATAAAGGCGCTGGATTTTGCGGGCTATGTCTCCATCGAAATGGGACGGCAGGAAGATATAAACGATGTGTTCGACGTGATCGACTATACAGCGGAGGTATTTGAACTATGACGACAGGGGTACCTGCCTATACGACAGAATCATTTCATGAAAAAACAAGCGATTACTGCCTTCTGATTCCCATCATCAACGAAAAGGGCAGAATTGAGAAAGAACTGGCACGCGCCTTTCAGGCAGGGGTCGATCAATGCGCCGACATCGTCATCTGTGACGGCGGCTCCACCGACGGCTGCACCGACAGGGACAGTCTGACAAAATATCATGTCAACACCCTTCTGGTCAAAACCGACAAGGGCAAACAGGGCGCTCAGTTAAGAATGGGCTTTGACTGGGCATTGCAGCGCAATTACCGGGGCATCATCACCATCGACGGCAACAATAAAGACAGCATCGAGGATGTGCCGCGCTTTATCGAAAAGCTCAAAGAGGGCTATGATTTCGTGCAGGGTTCGCGCTTTATCAAGGGCGGTCGCGCCATCCGCACACCGCTTGTCCGGCTGATTGCCGTCAGGCTGATTCATGCCCCGGTCATCAGCCTCACAGCGCATAAACACTATACTGACACCACCAACGCGTACCGGGCCTATTCCCGCGCCTACATCACCGACAGCCGCGTGGATGTGTTCCGGGACATTTTTGACACCTACGAGCTTCTGGCCACCAATTATCTGATCGACCGGCATGACGCGCTGCAGTTTCCCGTGTTTCCGATCATGGAAATGC
>CACWOA010000325.1:2295-4768 GCA_902762395.1 uncultured Ruminococcus sp. | reverse complement strand
ATAAAAAATGCGTATCTTTGCAACCGAAATATATTATCATTATGCCAGAGCGTAGAATATTCAAACGAAAGATACTCTTCCAGCGCCGCCCCGCATTCCTCGGCGGAGGCAAAGCGTTCCTTGGGGGAGAAGGCGCACATCCGGAGGATCATGCTTCCGAGCGCCTCATCCGCTTCGTCAGGAGGGGGCAGGGGCGCGCCGTCCAGTCGTTTTTCCACGGCGGAGGCGATGTCGGAAAAACGGAAGTCCTCTTTTAGCAGCGGGAGTCTGCGATGATGGAGAAGCTGATACATCATGATGCCGACTTCGTTCATAATGTCGGCGGTGATTTCGTCAAGGTAGGTTTCGATTCGTTCTCCGTGGGGGGCGGAGGGGGAGAGAACGCCCCATGTCTCGTCATTCCCCGAAACGGCGATCACCTTGAGGGCGCAGAGATTTCCGTCCCCGTCGGCGATGGTATAGACAGTGCCGGCGCTGCCTTCTCCGACAATGTTTTGCAGACGCCATTTTCCAAAAAGCGGCTGGCGGTCATACAGGGCGGTCTCTGCGGTTTTGGAGAGTGCCATTGGTCTTTCACCTCGCTCTTAGAGCCTGCTGACGTATCTCGGCGTGTGCGTACTGCGCCGCCAGATTTTTCGTCAGATGTAGGGAAATTGCCGCTGCCATACTGTCGTATTGCAAGGCAATTTCACGAAATATGACGAAAAAGATGCAAGCAGGACGTGCGCGGAGAGATACGTCAGCAGGCTCTTATTGTTTTCCCAGCAAATGCAGAATCTCCTCCGCGCTGTCGTCGTCCAGCGTGACCAGCGATTCGGTGATGTATTCGTAGATATCCGCGCTGTCGTCGCAGAGGTATTGCTCCATGTTGTACTGCCGCAGCAGCCGGTCGCATTTCTCCCTGATGGCGGCGTTTTTGGTGAACTGCCGCAGCAGGATCGCGTTGGAAAACCCGATGCCGGGATTTTGCAGCGCCGCGTTTTCGGCGGCGAAGATGATGAGACTTTCGAGTTTGTCCTTGGCGCAGAGTTTTTCCATTCCCGCGAATTCCAGCAGCGTGTTGATGTCGTCGGCGGTCATGCGCAGGTGAATGCCCAGCGCAATCAGTTTGTTGCGGGAGGGAATCTCGCCATAGCAGCGCAGTTTGCTGATGGCGGTGTTGAATTCGGTGACGACGGCGGGATTTTCAATCAGTCCGCTGAAAAAGGAATTGACAGTGCCGCGCTCGCCGTTCTCACTCATGGTGTTCATGGCGATATAGGCGTCAATGAAGTCGATCAGCTTGACATAGGTGCTGGCAAACGCTTCGCGGTTGCGTTCCACAAAATTCTCAAACTGCACGAGGGTGCTGACCGACAGCAGTTCCGACGTGATCTGATCGGTGGCAAAGCAGGGAAGGTCGCTGTGTCTGCCGATTTTTCTGCGGGACAGCACATCCTTGAGATGGGAAGAAAAGCGCCGTTTGAGTTCCAGACTTTGCGGGTAATCGAGCGCGTTTTGCAGGGCGAAGATGGTCACTGCGTCGTCGATGTTTTTGGCGTTGAGACGGGGATATTTGCCGTAACGCTGCAAAAAGGCATTCATCTCGTCAGGGTTCATTTTCGCGGCGAAACCGATGCGGATAAACTGTTCGCGGCTTCTCGGCACCTGTCCCTTTTCGCACCAGGCGACGACAGTGTTGCGGCTCATGCCGCACCGCTTGGCAAATGCGCCGTAAGTCCAGCCTCCTGTATCGAGCAGGGAACAGATGAACCGTTTCCAGTCTGTAAAATATTGGCTGTGTCTGTCGATGAGCGTGCGGATGTCGTCCATATCCTCACACCGTGCGATTTCCTCATAAAAACGGTTGGTGCGTCCGTCGTGTATTGGCAGGGTAATGCTGCATCAGTCCTTTTATGTCTTGCTGGTTTCATTGTACATCATATCCGCAGCGTTGTCAACGAGCGAAAAAAATGTGTCAGTTCGTTTAAAACTTTTCGTTTTTTGGTGGTATAATGAAAAAGACATTGATGGAATCATCATCAGTGAATTATTGTATCAAGAGAGGTTGACAGCATATGAACAGACCCATCATCGCGCTGCTGATCGCGGCGGCTCTGACAGCGGGTACGGTCGCTTCGTGCGGTACAAAGGACGGCGCAGGTTCCTCGGCGGAAATGCCGGAAGAGATTTCGCTGACGCCGGAGGAATCCGACGACCGCGCAGGGGAGATCACAGGCGAATTATCTTCCGATCAGATCGGCGTGGAGGGACACGTTTTCACATTGCCGTGCGCCTTTTCGGAATGGACAGACAACGGCTGGGAATTTGCCGATCCGGCAGGAACGCTCGAATCCAATCATTATGTGCATGTGCAGCGGTTTAAGAAGGGAGACAAAGTGGTCTTTGTCAAGATTTACAATCCCACTTCGGAAACCATTCCCTATGCGGACGGCGTGATTACATCCGTCAAAGTGGATTTTATGTACGGGAT
>CACWOA010000325.1:0-2276 GCA_902762395.1 uncultured Ruminococcus sp. | reverse complement strand
ATTTTATGTACGGGATAGACAGCGTGATGCTGCCGCAGGGCTTGCTCTTTGACAAAAACACAGAAGAAGAGGACGTGCTGGCAGCATACGGAACGCCCTATTTCCGCAGTGAAACCGAGGACACCTTCCGCCTGTATTACCAGGATCAGAAAAATCCCTATCACAATATGGATTTCTATGTGATGAAACCCGAAAGTCGGGATACGGGCGTCTATCCGTGCGTGGAAATAGAAAATTTCAGTTGATGCGCCATGCATACAGAAAGGATGAATGAACCAATGAACAAAAGAATGATGGCGCTGCTGCTGTCGGCGGCACTGACTGTCGGCGCGGTTGCTTCGTGCGGCAAAAGAAGCCAACCGTCCCGTCGAATCCCGCTACTACGGCTCGGCGGAATACCTCAGAAAAGGGGATCAGGAGATTTCGATCTGCGTGGTCAATACAAGCGGCGAAACGCTGAATTACGTCGATTGTCCCTTGTTTGAAGTTGATATGCAGCCCTACTGCTGCAAAAGCATCATTTTGCCGGGGCAACTGGTATTTGACAAAAACACTACAGAGCAGGACGTGATCGCGAAATACGGACAGCCGACGACCCGCAGCGAGACCGACGACAGCGTCACGCTCCGATATGACTTTGACGTTCATCAGTTCGCGCAGGTTTCCTTTGCCAAGCCCGAAAGCGAAATTTCACCGGAATACAATCATGTTCGGTTTTTCTGCATTCGATAAAGATATAAATATGAATCTCACAGCCGGACAGGCGGATGATGATTTCATGATTCCTCATGATTTTCATTCGCCCGTCCGGCGACTTTTTTTATTTTCATCTTGTAATGCAGACCGCGATACGGTATAATAAAAGGTACGAAAATCATTGGCAAAAGGAATGAGCGGTTATGGCGGAGAAACAATTGCATCAGGGACACAGGCAGCGGCTGCGCAACCGTTTTATGCAGGAAGGACTGGATCACTTTGAGCAGCACAATATGCTGGAACTGCTGCTGTTTTATTCCATCCCTCAGAGAGACACCAATGAGGTTGCACACCGTCTTCTCAACCGCTTCGGTACGATCAGCGACGTATTGAACGCGCCCGTGGAGGAACTCGAAACAGTGGAAGGGGTGGGACATTCTTCCGCTCTGCTGATTTCATCCGTTCATCAGATCAGTGATATTTATCGCAGGGACAAAACCGAAAGAAGAAAAATCGTCGGTCTGGCAGGTATCACGGCGGATTGTGTGTCTCGCTGCGCGCAGCAATCCGAGTCGGAGCTGCTGCTCGGCATATGGATATGCGGCAGATGATGCAGATCGTTCTCGGTTCCAATGCCACGGCGGTGGTGGCTGCGATTCACCGATCAGGCGGAAAGTCCAAGCCGACCAGGCAGGATCGTCTTTTGGCGGGAAAGCTTGCCCACGCGCTGTCCACGATCAATGTGCGTCTGCTCGATTTGATTATCGTCTTTTCCGGGAAGGATTATGTCTGTATGTCGTCCTTTTCGGATTGTCAGTTGATTTTGCGCGGCGTTGTCTGATGCCGCTGTGATTTACGCATATACATAATGAATGATATTTGAAAATAATTCAGGAGGTGGCTTATGGCCTCTAATTTTGCATTTATGACCCCTTATTCGCAGGAGCTGGCTTCTCTTGGCACGCAGGCGGAGGTGTTTTTTCGTGCCTCAGATTACGACGCGTGTGTAAAAAGCCTCGCCGCAATGGGAGAAAGCCTTGTGAGCGGGCTTTTGCGGGAAAATGCCATTGCCTGTGACGAAGAAACGGCGCAGGCGGACAAAATTACCCTGCTGCGGAGTGAAAGGAAAATCCCTCAAAGTGTAGAGGATATTTTGTTTGCCTTAATGACCGCAGAAGCGGACAACGAACACAGCAGTGAAGACGCGAAAATGCTGCTTCGATTGGCTTACAAACTTTGCTGCTGGTGGATGCAGGTTTACGGCTATCAGAATGCGGCCGAGGAAGTTCCTTTGCCTGATTTTGAGATGCCGGAAAGCACAGACGAGAATATCGAAACCGCGTCAGACGACGACGCATCTGATACCTCTGTCGCGGAAGAAGCGCCGGAAGAATGCCCTGACGGAGAGGAACAGCCCACACCGGAGAACAGCGTTAATGACGAAGAACCGTCCGCCGCCGGGGAGGGTGCTAACGGTGAAGAACGGCTTCCGGCAGGCGTTCACCGACTGTTACGATGGTCTTGAAATCACGCAGTTTCCAGCACTCATCGAAACCGGCACGAAGCCGTCCGCGTCGAGC
>CACWOA010000324.1 GCA_902762395.1 uncultured Ruminococcus sp. | reverse complement strand
CCGGAATCAGTTGCAGCCGGTCGAACAGATCACCGACGCGAATATCTTTGCCATGACCAAAAAGGAGAGGAAGGCGGCGGGCATCGAAAGTCTCCCCGGCAATCTGAAGGAGGCGCTCGACGCGCTGGAGGAAGATGAATTTATCACCGGCGTGCTCGGTGAACACGTCTACAAGAGTTACGTCGCCGGCAAAAAGTCGGAATGGGACAGCTTCCGCACCGCCGTGACCGAGTGGGAGATCGACCGCTATCTTTCTATTTATTAATTTGTTCATCAAATCCTCTTGCAATTGCGTCAAAATCGTGGTATGATGATTTTACCACGACTGAAATATGTCTATGACGGACAGGGAAAGCCCTACGGACGTATGCCCTGTGCGTTGCGAATCCCAATATAAGGAGATACATTTTATGGAAAAGAAAGAACAGCTTTATGAAGGCAAGGCCAAGAAGGTATTTGCTACCGATGATCCCGATTACTGCATTGTTTCCTACAAGGACGACGCGACCGCGTTCAACGGTGAAAAGAAAGGCACCATTGCGGGCAAGGGCGTTGTGAACAACAGAATGTCCAATATGCTCTGCAAGCTTCTCGAAAAGAAGGGCGTTCCCAGTCATTATGTTGAGGAACTCAGCGACCGCGAGACGCTCGTCAAAAAGGTGGATATCGTTCCGCTCGAGGTCATCATCCGCAACACCGCCGCCGGCAGCTTCTCCAAGCGTTTCGGCGTGGAAGAGGGTCAGAAGCTCAACTGCCCCACGCTTGAATACTGCCTGAAGGACGACAAACTGGGCGATCCCATGATTAACGACACCCAGATCCTCGCCATCGGCGCCGCCACCCAGAAGGAGCTGGACAAAATCGCGGCCATGGCATATAAGGTCAACGAGGTTCTCATCGAGTTCTTCAAGACTATCGGCATCGAGCTGATTGATTTCAAGATCGAGTTCGGTCGTTTCCACGGCGACATCATCCTCGCGGATGAAATTTCGCCCGATACCTGCCGTCTGTGGGATATCGAAACCCATCAGAAGCTCGACAAGGACAGATTCAGACGCGACATGGGCGGCGTGGAAGAAGCCTATGCGGAAGTTTTCAAGAGACTTCACCTCGACTGATGCTGTTTCCTCGCACCATCTCCCATCTATGTCTGTGAACTTCTTTTCACAGTGATAAGCAAAAAACGCAGAACGATTCATTCCGGATCGTCCTGCGTTTTTTTGTTTTTGTATTTCCCTTCGGAATGAAGCAAAAAAGGACTTGACAAATACCCCGTGGGGGTATATAATCAGCATAGACTAATTCGAGAAAGGGGAGAGGTGCGTTTCATGGAGGAAGAAAAAACCTGCTGCCATCACAGAACCAAGGAGCGTTCCGAGGAGGAATACAAGTGCCTGATTCATCGTCTCAACCGCATTGAGGGACAGATTCGGGGCATCAAGGGCATGGTGGAAAAAAACGCTTACTGCCCGGATATTCTCATTCAGGTAGCGGCAGCCAATGCGGCGCTGGGCGCCTTTACCAAGGAACTTCTTGCCAGCCACATCAAAACCTGTGTGGCGGAGGATATCCGCGAGGGAAAGGACGAGACGGTGGACGAACTGGTAACCGTACTCCAAAAGCTTATGAAATGATCACTAACCACTAAACAGCTAAAAAGGAGGAAAAATCATGGAACAGTATGACATTACGGGTATGAGCTGCGCGGCGTGCAGCGCCCGTGTGGAAAAGGCGGTGTCGCAGGTGGAGGGCGTGACTTCCTGCGCGGTCAGTCTTCTGACCAATTCGATGGGCGTGGAGGGGACCGCTTCGCCGCAGTCGGTGATTGCGGCGGTGGAGAACGCCGGCTATGGCGCGTCGGTCAAGGGCGCGTCGGGACAGCGCACAGGTACTTCGGCTCCGTCGGACGATGACGCGCTCAAAGACCGGGAAACGCCTGCGCTGCGTCGCAGGCTGATCGCGTCGCTGGGATTTTTAGCGGTGCTGATGTATGTTTCGATGGGGCATATGATGTGGCACTGGCCGCTGCCGCCTTTTTTTGAGGGAAACCATGTGGCAATGGGGCTGGTGCAGCTTTTGCTGGCGGCGATTGTCATGGTCATCAACCAGAAATTTTTTGTCAGCGGATGCAGAAGCCTGCTGCACGGCGCGCCGAATATGGACACCTTAGTGGCGCTGGGGTCGGGCGCGTCGTTTGTCTACAGCGTTTACGCGCTGTTTGCCATGACGGATGCGCAGGTCAAAGGCGACGCGGCAGCGGTTATGGCGTATATGCACGAATTTTATTTTGAATCGGCTGCGATGATTCTTGCTCTGATTACGGTGGGCAAAATGCTGGAAGCGCGTTCCAAGGGCAAAACCACCGACGCGCTTCGCAGCCTGATGAAGCTGGCGCCCAAGACCGCCGTGCTGCTGCGCGACGGCGGGGAAGTCACCGTCCCCATCGAGCAGGTACGCAGGGGAGATACCTTCGCGGTGC
>CACWOA010000323.1 GCA_902762395.1 uncultured Ruminococcus sp. | reverse complement strand
AATCGGTTTCGCAAGCCAGTTCCCTCCTTCTATAGTGGTCAGTGGTCAGTGGTCAGTGGGAAGTGAGAAGTGGGAAGTGGGTACGGATGCAAAAGCTGCAAGTGCGCCATTGATTCCAGCGCGCAGCGCTCCACCATTATTCTCTATTCTTTATTCTCTAAACAACTGTCCACTAATCACTAATCACTAATCACTAATCACTAATCACTAATCACTAATCACTTTAATTTCGTATTCTCCAGTAGGAGCCGGTATCGCTGATGTCAAGCATGCGTCCCGTCCCCTCGGCCACGCAGTCAAGCGGATGCTCGGCCACGTTGACGGGCATACCGGTTTCCTGCGCGATCAGCTTGTCGAGTCCGCGCAGTTGTGCGCCGCCGCCTGTGAGCATAATGCCGTGGTCGAGAATATCGGCGGACAGCTCCGGCGGCGTTTCCATCAGCGTTTGCTTGACCGCGTCCACAATGTCCACCAGCGGTTCGACCATCGCCTCGCGCACTTCTGCGCCCGAAATGACCACGGTTTTCGGCATTCCGTCCACTAAGTTTCTGCCCTTGACAGACATGGGCTTTTCTCCCGATGAAGGGAACGCGGAACCCGCGCTGATTTTCAGATCCTCAGCGGTACGCTCGCCGATGAGCAGGTTGTATTTGCGCTTGACAAAAGAGAGCAGCGCCGCGTTGAGCGCGTCGCCCGCCTTGCGCACCGAACGGGAAATGACGATATCGCCCAGAGAAATGACCGCGATATCGGTGGTGCCGCCGCCGATGTCGATGACCATGCTGCCGGTCGCCTCCGCCACGGGAAGTCCCGCGCCGAGCGCCGCCGCCATCGGTTCCTCGATCAGCTCCACCACGCCGCCGCCCGCCTGACGCGCGGCATTTTCCACGGCGCGGCGCTCCACTTCCGTTACACCGGAGGGAATGCAGATGACCACGCGCGGACGCGCAAACAGATTGGACTGCACGGCGTTGCGGATGAAGTGCTTGAGCATTTCGGCGGTTATGTTGAAGTCCGCGATCACGCCGTCGGTCAGCGGACGCAGCGCCACGATGGAGCCCGGCGTTCTGCCGATCATCTCGCGCGCCAGACTTCCCACCGCCAGCACCTCGTCGGTGCGGATATCCACCGCCACCACCGACGGCTCCCGAATGACAATTCCCTTGCCCTTGACATATACTAACGTATTGACCGTTCCGAGGTCAATGCCGATGTCTTTTGAAAATAAACCCATTGCAAACTCCGCTTCCTTTTGTGGTTTCGGACCCCCCGGCGGTCTTTTCTACTCAATAACGATTTAGCGTGCCGTTATTGAGTATCGCACAGGGTTCCGAATAGAATGGTATGTAAGATCCGTCCCGTATCAGGCATAAATCAGACGCACCGCGTACAGATTCGGCCACACGTCGTCCTCTCCGGAGGACATACGCACCAGATTGCAGGTCTTGATGCGCTTGATCTTGCCCGACTGGTTGGCTTTGGAAAGGCTTCTGCCCAAAGCGGAATACTGACCGCCCGTGTTTTTGCTCAGCCATGTTTCGGCTTTTTCGGCGGAGACCGATTCGTCAAAGAGAATGTAGAGCAGCTCGCCCTTCGCCCGCGCCGTTTCGACCATTTTATCGGTGATGCCCGTCACCGCCGCGTCATTCATCTCGTTAATGGTGAGCGCGTGCATGGCGTAGTAATTCGCCTCGGTAGAGGTGCAGACCTCCAGATCAAAATTGTACAGTTCGGAAGTGACATACACATCGTCCTCCGTGTATTCGCACTCCATCTCACTGATGTTTTTGCCGGTTTTGTGGTTGCGGTTCAGGCGCTCGTCCGTCAGGTTGAAATAGCTGTAGCGGCTGTAGAGCACGTCGCTTTCGGTGGCGGAATCATCCCATGTCACATCAAGATTGTACCAGTTGCCGCCGACCTTCACCTGGTTCCACATATGTCCCGAATTTTTGGACATCCCCACCACCGTGCGGCACTCGATGCCCACGCGGTTGAGAAGCATTTTCGCGCTGCACGCGTAGCCGGTGCAGACCGCCTTTTGTTTCACCAGCGCCCCGTAAATATTGAACGCGTCCAGAGAGGAATCATCCGCCTCCGCCGCCTCAAAATCGTAAGAAATGCCGTCCACCAGCGCGTCGTGAATGACCGTCTCCCGCGTCAGCTCGTCGGCATTGTCGGGAATCTGCGAAAAGATGCGCTCGGTAGCGAGGTTGATATCTTCAAAAAATCCATTGATTTCCTCATAGGAATATTTGGAATACAGCACCAGATAATTGCCGTCGTGGAAATTGTTGCGGATATCGTAGCTGCTCAGCACCCAGAACGCCTCCGGATGATCGGTCAGCACTGCCTCCTTGACAATATAAATGTCGTCAAACTTAAGTTCCGAGGGAAGCCGGGTATAACGAAGCAGGAAGCAGCCGTTGTCGGCGCGTTCCGAGGAAATCTGATAGATGGATTCCTCTATCTTCTGATAGGCTTCTTTCAT
>CACWOA010000322.1 GCA_902762395.1 uncultured Ruminococcus sp. | reverse complement strand
ATCGCCGTAGCCGGGGCTGTAGCGGTCGGTCAGATAATGCAGCCGCTGGTTGGACGAACCGATGTAGGCGCGTCCGTCGTCGAGCTGCCGGACATAGCGCCCGTCAATCAGAATATCCGCACAGTGCAGCAGCGGCAGAAACGCCTCCCGCGACCGGATTTCTTCTATCGTAAAGCCTGAATAAACAATCACGCCGATATCGCGCTTCTCCTTCACCGCGGCGATGAGCGCCGCCAGCGCTCCCGCCTGTAAAAACGGTTCTCCGCCGCTCACGGTGATTCCCTCGCAGCCGCTTTTGACAATGCGCTCCGCCAGCACGGAGATCGGAACCTCGTCATACCCGCCGTGCCGGGTATTCTGCGCGAGGCATCCCTCGCAGTCAAAGCAGCATCCATGAACCCATATGACAAAACGGCGATACGGTCCGAGAAGATCGGTATTTTCTTCTATATGCGACACCCGCAACACTGTTTTCTCATACATTTTCACACACCTCCCTGCTCGCATCCGTTGGGGAAAAAATGACAAAACGGCGGTACGGTCCGAGAAGATCGGTATTTTCTTCTATATGCGACACCCGCAGCACTGTTTTCTCATACATTTTCACATACCTTCCTGCTTTAAAATACACTACCATATTAAAAATATTTTGAAAAACAGGCCGCAGCCGAAACCACAGCCTGTTTTTCACATGGGAATGCGCCCGTTCGTTGCGGACGAACCGTACCCCTTGTCACGCGTTTTCCGCCGTCAGTCGCTCACTTCGATGCCATAGGTTTCACAAAGCTTTCTCAGACCGCCCTTGTAGCCGCTGCCCACGGCATTGAATTTCCACTGACCGTTTTTGCGATAGATTTCGCACGCCACGATAGCCGTCTCGATGGAAAACTCCTCTTCAAGGTCAAACTGAATGACCGTCTCCCCTACCTGGTCTTCCACGCCCGCGACCTTAGCCACGCGGACATAGGAATTGGCGACCTGTCCGAAATTCTGATGGTTTTTTTCCGCATCATGAATCGTGACCGTAATCACAATCTTGCTCACATAATCGGGAATCCGCGTGAAGTCAATGTAGATCTGCTCGTCGTCTCCGTTGTCGCTGAATTCCCCCTTCCGGCAATCCCCCGTCGACCAGATGGTATTATTGCGCCAATCGAGCGAGTTGTAATAGACAAAATCATCATCACTGCGCACCTTGCCGGACGCGTCGCAGATGAAAGCGGAAAGATCAAGGTCAAAATCTTCCCCCGTGTCATACGGATTGGGATCCCATCCCAATCCGATCAGCGCCATTTTGATGTCGTTGTCAATGGATACTCTCTGTCCTTTTTGAAGATTTACTGCCATTTCGATTGCCCCCTGTCAGTCAATGCCTGTTTTCATTTTCCTTTTTCCACACGGAACGCGGCAAACCGTATCGCTCCGCCAACTGCGCCACCGTCCAGATCTGCAGCGGCTGCCCCACCGCGTTGAACTTCCATTCACCGTTGCGGCGGTACAGTTCGCCCGCCACCAGCGCGGTCTTGCCGTCGTAATTATCCGTCAGATTGAATCTGCAGAATTCCTTGCCGGTATCCGCGTCTGCCACACGGATAAAGGCGTTCTCGATCATGCCGAATTGCTGGTTTTTCGTCGTCGCCTGGTAAATGCTCGCCAGAATCACGATGCGCTCATACCGGGCGGGAAGGTGCGCCAGATCAATCACGATCTGCTCATCGTCTCCTTCTCCCTCACCCGTCAGATTGTCACCCATGTGGATGACACATCCGGTGTTGTGCGTCAGATTGTTAAAATAGACCACATCCTCACGGGACGCAATGGAATTGCTGCCGTCCAGCAGAAATGCAATCGCGTCGCAGTCAATCGTCTGCGAAACCCAGGATGGCGCTTTATCCCATCCAAGACCCACTAATACGCGGCTCAACCCCGCATTATCTTTCGACAGACTCACACGCTGTCCTTTTGTCAGACTGACACCCATTTTCTCTCCTTCTTTCGTTGTATTATTCGCCGATAACCGTTGGCTTTTCGTTGCTCTCTACTGATAACTGACCGCTCACAACTGATCAGCGGCTAAACAGCTTGACAATGATCTTTCTGACCAGATCAATGGGAATAATCATAAACGCCAGCGCCACGCATACCAGCCATGTATGAGGCGTGAGGCTTGTAACGCTCAGCACTTCGCCGCCAAAGGTGACAAAGACAAACTGCAACGCAAAGATGCCCAGCATGACCAGAATGAAGTTGGTGTTTTTGCTCAGCCCCTTGAAAAGGTTGAGATGTTCGGTTCTCGCGTTGAAGCCGTTGAAGGTGATCGCCATCATGAAGGTGGCAAACAGCGCGGATTTGAGATATATCGGGTCATGGCTGCCCAAAAGATCGCCCACGAAAGGCACAAAGCGGATCGCCAAAGCGATACCCGTGATATACGCCGCACCGAGCAGAATCTCCACGAACATATTCTTGTTGATGATGCTCTCGGAACGCGGAATCG
>CACWOA010000321.1 GCA_902762395.1 uncultured Ruminococcus sp. | reverse complement strand
TGTCAGCGGTGCGTATGATGAGGTGAACAACTTTGTAAGCGGTATCAAGGATGAGGTCGGCAGCGCGATCGGCGGCGTGAAGGACGCCCTTGGAAGCGCGTATGCTGAGGCGACAGGCGTGATCAACGGCGCGATGGGAGAGGTCGGAGATATTCTCGGCGGCATCAGCGGCGCCCTCGGCGGCGTACAGACTGAGATCAGCGGTGCGATCGGATTCATCAGCAACGAGTTTATCAGTGTCCCGGGTATGTTTGGAGATGTTCTCGGAGAAGTGCAGGGACAGATCAGCGGATTCCCGGGCTCGGTCGGCGACGTTGTCGGCGGCGTTTCGTCACAAATCGGCGGCGCCATCGACGGAGCAATCGGCAGCGTTACCTCACAGATCGGCGGCGCTGTCGACGGAGCGCTCGGCGGTATCCCGTCGCAGATAGACGGCGCCTTCAGCAGTGTGCAGTCGCAGGTCGGCGGAATCGTCTATAATGGCATCAACGGGATCAAAGGTAATCTCGGTCTGGTGGTAAGCAGCGCCGTTTCGAATATGCAGAACACTACCATCGCCATCCATCCCGCCATCGCGGGAATCGCCGGAGCGCTCGGCAGGCTGGGACAATCGGTTTCACGCGGCTCGGGGGCGGTGCAGACAACAGCCAATTACGGCGCGTGGAAGTCCCACGTCAGATTATGAGGCGCGGAGGTGAAGCAGCATGGGCGATTTACGGCGTATTCTGATTGATTTGAGCGGACTGTCAGACGACAGCTATTCCGAAATGTCAATAAAGATCAACCAAATGCTGGAGGAGCGCGGCAAGGTAAGCGACGCGTTCGACACCGTTCTCAGGGCGATGTTCCGGATCAACGGCGGCGTAGGCAGCCTCGGGGAGGCGGCGGACAATGTCGACAGCCGCCGAACCAAGACGGACGCGGCATCCGAGGCAGCGATGGAGGCAGCGCACCGGTTCGTTGCCACCTTTGTTAAGCACACGAAGGAGCGTGACCGAATGGTGGCAAAGCGCTCTCTCGCGTCGGAAACGCGTGAGGCAAACGCCTACGCGCGCGATCGTGTGGAAAACGGCAGCCTGCTGGAACGCGTCATGGCAGCTAATATGCTGGGCGGATCGAGAGCCTCCGACACCACGGGCCTGAGGGCTGTCGAGGCGGGCGATTTCACCGCCCGTAATCCCAAGGAGGGATTAATGCAGATCGGGCTTGTGGCGGGCAGCGGGCTTCTCATTCTTTTTGGCGGAGAGTTTCTGATGGCGGGCGGAGCCACCGTGCTGCGTGTGGCAGCGATGAACTTCGGTTCCAAACTCCTCACGTCGTCGTTGAAATTAGGTTCCAGATTTCTTGCGTCTACAAGCAAATATTCTTTGTTGACATACTTCAGAGCAATGGCGGTTAAGGTGGGCATTCAAAATCTCCTCAGAGAAGCCGCGACATCCGCCTTGGCATGGGGAATGCGGGTGTCCGCCAGCAACACGATGAGGCTGATAATGAGCGCCTATAAGGGCGGCGTCGCACTCGGCGCGATCAGCGGCACGGTCAATCTTCTCAGCGGTCTGTGCAGTGGAGAGTCGTGGGAACAGATTGCCCGCAGGACTTCGGACGGAGCCTCCGCGGGATTCCTCAGCGGCTTTTCGTGGGGCGGCGCAGCAGCGGCACAATCCGCGATTCTGGCGATTGTGGGAAAGCTCATTACGAGCCTCGGATCGGACATCGCCGTCAACCTGAACAGGGGAGGAGATTTTGACACGGATTTCTGGGTACAGAGCGGCGGCAAGGCGGTGGTCACAGCCGCGTTGGACGGCGTTCTTCTCGGTGTGGGAAAATGGGTGGCGCCCAAGCTCTCCGAGGGAATTGTGATCCAAAGGGCGACCGTGCAGAAAATGCCTTCGCTGTTTTATTATCCCGCCAGATTCAATTATCTCGGCAGTACCAGGGAATCGTTAAAGGTGACGGGCTTCGGCACCTTCCATACGGCAAAATCCACTTCTTTCGCTCAGGTGGACAAGTGGATCATGAAAACCACATATTCCAAGACGAGATACACGTTCAACATTGCAGAAAACATGACGTGGTATTCGTGGTACAACGCCATGATGAGCAATCCCGAAAAGCCCATTGGCATCCTCGCGCCGTCGCTCGGCGACGTGGTGGGCAGAGGCATTTTTGACGACAGCCTCTGGGGTATCGCCACCGACCAGGTCAGCCTGCAGCAGTCGTTTGTCAGCGGCAGAAAAACAGTGGAATAGTCATCAGCGCCTCCGGGCGTTTCAGATAAATCATCAAACAGATCAATAAACACAAAGAGGTGGTTTGAATTGGATATTGAAGCTTACAAGGAAGCGATTGCCAACGCGGACATCGCGTTTGTGAACGGAAAGTTTGAAAACGCCGTCGCGTGGTACGACAAGGCTCTTGCCGAAGCACCGACCGATGAGTACGCGCTTTCAAAGGCGGGAACGTCGCTTGTCTCGCTGAATCGCTTTGCCGAGGCGTTCGGCTAT
>CACWOA010000320.1 GCA_902762395.1 uncultured Ruminococcus sp. | reverse complement strand
CGGCATGAAGCGCGGCGAGGGCTGGTACAAGCCAATGTTGCAAATCGTGGACTATCTGCAGGCGAATGACTTCACGGTCTATATCGTCAGCGGTACAGACAGGTTTATCGTGCGCGGCATTGTTTATGATTCTCCTCTGAATGTTCCAAACCGACAGATCATCGGCTCTGACGAAACTCTTGTTGCTCCCGATCAGGGCGATACCGACGGACTTTCCTATGTCTATGACGACGATGACAAGCTGGTGCTCGGCGGCGACTTTGTTGTCAAAAATCTTAAAATGAACAAAGTGACCGTTATCGCGCAGGAAATCGGCGTGCAGCCTGTTCTCTCCTTCGGCAACAGCACCGGAGACGCCAGTATGGCGGAATATGTGACGAGCGGCAACCCTTACAAGAGCCTTGCCTTCATGCTCTGCTGTGACGACACCGAGCGCGAAAACGGCAGCCAGGAAAAGGCGGACAAGATGTTCTCCCTCTGCGAGGAATTTGACTGGGTGCCGATTTCCATGAAAAACGACTGGACCACCATTTACGGCGACGGCGTGACAAAGAAATAAATTCTTCCTGTCCGTCAGATACATCCTCCCCAAATAATCATAGGCACTGTTCAAAAATAATCTGAACAGTGCCTAAGAAATCCCCCTCCGAGGAACGCGTGATTGACGCGATATGCTTCGGAGAGGGATTTTTTTCATTCTTTTTACGGTCACGACGGTTGTTTTGGCAGTTTGCGCATATGGCGCAGCCTGCGCACCACACGGCGGACCAGGCGAAGGAGAAAAACCGAGGGAAGGTAATTGAGCCGATGCAGCCGGCTTTTGAGTCCGGCGATCTCCTGGTTTTTCTTTTCCAGTTCCTTTTTGGCTTTGCGAAGCTGCTTCAGCTCGCTTTCCTGCTCGCGCAGTTCCTTGAACCGCAGGAGATACTGCCGTTCGCCTTTGTTGAGCTTGAAGCGCAGGTTGTCGCTGTCCTCCGTTTCCGGCACGGTCATGCCGCAAAGTTCGCGTGTAACGGTCGCAAAATCAAACAGATCGGCTTCGGTGGTCTGCGTCGGCAGCAGCTTTCCCATCACGCGGTACAAATAGCGGTAGAGGGACATCAGATATTCCTCATTCAGCGGATAGGGTCGGTCTTTGATCTGTTCGAGCATTTCAAACACCGCGCTGCCGTTCCACTGTGTGACGTCCACGGCGCGCTCGGGGTAGCCGATATTTTCGTAAAAGAAGGGGATTTTTTTGTTCCAGATCAGATTGACCGAGGGAATGCTCAGCGAGTAGGAAACGATGGAGGAATGCATCCGGATGGATGCCACGCGGTCAAACTGCGCCACGGTGCCGACCCATTCGGTGGTGGTCATGGGGAAAACGAGGCATTCGTCGGGGATGTCATACTGATCGGCAAAGTAATGCAGCGTGTTGTCGTCGAGGAAGCTGCCGTTGGTGTAAAAGAGACAGCGCAGACCGCGCCGGTCGAGTTCCCGCCGAAGCTCGTCAAGATAGCGCAGTTCGTCGCCCAGATTCCAGCGGATATCGTTGTCCTTGAACAAGCCGCCGCGCACGACGTTGATGCCGATCAGTTCCCCCTGCCGTGACGGCTGCGGCAGGCGGGAGGCATAGACATATTTTGTCCATACGGCGGGGTCGCATACCTGACAAATCTCAAAGTCGGCGTCACCGGCATAGCGGCGGAACAAGGGGAGATTTTCTCTCACGGAAAGGGCTTTGATGCATTTTTTCTGGAACAACTGCCGTATCAGATATTCGTTGTCCTCGTTGGCGTCCATATTGTTGAAGCCCATGGAGGACAGGACGACGGGAATATGGTGTTCATCCGCCAGCGTAATAATGCGGTTGACCCCTTCGTAAAAGCCGAGGTAGCTCAGCCCGAACAATCCGCCGCCCGAAAAGGCGATGAGGTCGGCGCTGCAGACCAGCGCGTCATCCACATCCTTGATGGACATTCTGCTGATGCGGAAAGCGTCCTCGCCGATGTCCAGATTTTTCAAAACGATACGGAGAAGCTGCTCAAAGCAGATTCGTATCAGAATGTCTCCGTAATTGTCGTCAATATAGGACACAATCAGGATATTCCGTTTTTCTTTGTTCTCACTGTATTTCAAAGCATCGCTCGCTCCTTTTTCGATCTCACATAAAAAGTATTTTAATTTTATCACATTATACAAAAAATGTCAATATACAAATCGACTATTACAACAATGTGATGAAAAAATGAGGCGGATGGGGTTTGCATTTCACTATCCACAACTTAAGATTTATGGTAGAACTCCCTCCGGCACTAACGTGCCACCTCCCCTTGTATCGCTTGCGATACAGGAAAGAGGGAGGCATTATCGGCTCCCTCTCTGAGGGGGCTGTCGCTGTCAGCTTTGCTGACGGGCGACTGGGGGAGTGCTTAATACTAATTTTCGACTAAAATCAGACATGCTTCGCGGTCTATTTTGCACCCTGCTTCGTCTTCCTCCTTGGCGGGCGCCAGCCCGCCGTCGTCGTCA
>CACWOA010000319.1 GCA_902762395.1 uncultured Ruminococcus sp. | reverse complement strand
CTATTTTTGTTGCCTACATCTGGCTCTGCACCCGCCTCGACGATATGCACCGCGTCTTTGAATATCACGGCGCAGAGCACAAGACCATCTTCTGCTACGAAGCGAAGCAGGAGCTGGCCGTGGAAAATATCAGGAAATTCAGGCGCTTTCATCCGCGCTGCGGCACCAGTTTCCTGATCGTCATGCTGCTGTTGGGCATTATCATCGGTATGTGCATCCAGATCGAAACCGTGTGGCTGCGCACGCTGATCCGTCTGTGCTGTCTGCCGCTGGTCATGGGAATCGGCTATGAGATCATCCGTTTCTGCGGCAAACACGACAACCTTCTCACACGGATTCTCTCCGCGCCGGGTATGTGGATGCAGCACATCACCACCTTTGAGCCAAAGGACGACCAGATCGAATGCGCGATTGCGGCCATCAAGGCCGTCATCCCCGAAAACACGGAGGGAGAAATCGTCTGATGAACCGGATCACCGATATCACCAATGTCACCGACATCACCGACATCACCATCCGCCAAGCCTACCACCATGGCAGACAAACCTTATCAAAGGCAGGACTCGACAGTCCTGCCTTTGACGCCCTCTGCCTCCTTTCCCCTGTGTTCGGCATCCGCAGCCGCGCCGAGCTGACCGTCCGGGGCGGTCAGCCTGTCTCCCCCGCTCAGCGGCAGGCTTACGAAACGCTCATCCGCCGCCGCCTGCAAGAACCCCTGCAATACCTTTTGGGGCAGTGGGAATTTGACGGTATGCCGCTGTATGTCGGAAAAGGCGTGCTGGTTCCCCGTGAGGACACACTGGCACTGGTGGAAGCAGCGCAGGAGGCGCTCATGGACGTGCCGTCTCCGCGCATTCTCGACCTCTGCGCGGGAACCGGCGCCGTGGGTCTGGCACTGGCGCGCCGCATTCCCGACGCAGCCGTCACCTGCGTGGAGCTGTCGGAGGACGCGCTGCCCTATCTGCGCCGCAACATCGCGGCATTCGGCGGCGGACGCGCCACCTGTGAGGTCGGCAATGTGCTGGAACCGCCGCGCCTGAGCGGTTGCTTTCACGCCATCGTCTCCAATCCCCCTTACATTCCCACGTCCGACATCGCGGGGCTGCAATGGGAAGTCCGTCAGGAACCGACCATGGCGCTCGACGGCGGCGCGGACGGACTCGACTTCTACCGCGCCATCTGCGCCCGATGGACCGGCTTGCTGCTGCCCGGCGGAACGCTGGCTCGTGATAAGGGTGATGGAGCAGCATGGAATAGGTCACATTCGCGAAAAGAAGGACTTTTCCGGCATAAGCAGGTGTATTTTCGGGACTGCTGTTGCAAAAGTGCCAATTTGTCACTTGTAATTTTCGCAGAAACGATATATAATAATTCCACAATCAAAGGAAAAGGAATGATTCAAATGGCAGTAGACAAGAAAAAGGCACTGGAAACAGCGCTCGCCAACATAGAAAAGCAATTCGGCAAGGGCGCGGTGATGAAGCTCGGGCAAAACTCGGCTCTCAACGTGGAGGCCATCTCCACCGGTTCGCTCGGACTCGACCTTGCGCTGGGCATCGGCGGTCTGCCCCGCGGCAGAATCGTGGAAATGTACGGTCCCGAATCCTCCGGCAAGACCACCCTCGCCCTGCACTGCATCGCGGAAGCGCAGAAAAACGGGGGCGTAGCGGCGTTTATTGACGTGGAACACGCGCTCGACCCGGTGTATGCCGCCGCGCTCGGCGTTGACATTGACAACCTGCTGGTTTCTCAGCCCGACAACGGCGAACAGGCGCTCGAAATCACCGAAGAACTGGTGCGTTCCGGCGCGATCGACATCATCGTCATCGACTCGGTGGCGGCATTGGTGCCCCGTGCGGAAGTGGAAGGCGACATGGGCAGCACCTTCGTGGGTATGCAGGCAAGACTCATGAGCCAGGCGCTCCGCAAGCTCACCGGCGTCATCGGTAAATCCAACTGCCTTGCCATCTTCATCAACCAGCTCCGCGAAAAAGTCGGCGTGGTGTACGGCAACCCCGAAGTCACCCCCGGCGGCCGCGCGCTGAAATTCTACAGCTCGGTGCGCATCGAGATCCGCAAGGGCGAACCGCTCAAATCCGGCTCGGAGGTCATCGGCAACCGTACCAAGGCCAAGGTGGTCAAGAACAAAATCGCTCCCCCCTTCCGCACGACGGAATTTGACATCATGTACGGCGAGGGCATCAGTCACAACGGCGAGCTTCTCGATCTGGCGGTGGAATTGGGCATCGTCAAGAAAGGCGGCGCGTGGTTCTCCTACGGCGAAACCCGTTTGGGTCAGGGGCGCGACAACGCCAAGAATTACTTTGTCGATCATCCCGAGGTCGCAGAGGAAATCGAGGCGCAGGTGCGTGCCAACGCCGACAAGCTGATTGCCAAGAAGAAGCCCGCCAAAGCCGCCAAGAAAGACGCGGCGGACGAAGCGGAGGGCGCCGACGGCAAGACATCCGGAAGCACCGACGCGGACGAGCCGCCCCTTGAGCTGGACGATATGCCCATTCCCGACGAATTCTTCGACGAGGTGCAGTCCTCCAAACCCAAGAAGAACATTGACATTTCGGTCGATTGAGCAGACTGAGGAGTAAGGAATTACGATGCTGATTACGGAAATACGGCGGCAAAAGGGACATTTGGTCGGACTGTACGCCGACGGCGAGCTGATCCTGTCGGTAGACTGCGACATGGCGGAAGAAATGAAGCTCCAGCCCATGCGGGATTATCCGGTAGACGTGCTGCGCGAGCTTCTCAGACAATCGCAGTTGCGCCGCGCCAAATCCAAGGCGCTCTACCTGCTGGAATTCCGCGACTACTCGCGGCGCGATCTGGAAAAACGGCTGTGCAAGGATTTCGACGAACCCTCCGCCCTGGCCGCCGTGGACTATATGGAAGAAATCGGCGCGATTAACGACGCGCGTTACGCCGAGAATATGATACGGCATCTGGTGCAGCAGAAACATTACGGCAGACGGAGAATCCTGCAGGAGCTGTCTCTCAAGGGCATTGACCGCGAAATCGCGGAGGAATCGCTCGAAGGGTTTGAACTGGATGAAACGGCGGAAATTCTGGAGCTGCTAAAGGGAAAATTCGCGCGTGATCTCATCGACCCCAAAGGGATCAACCGCACCATCGCCTCTCTCACCCGTTACGGCTACCGCTACGACGACATCCGGGACGCGCTGCGGGAATATATTGACCATCTGGAGGAAACATACGAATAACTTGATAATTTTAAAGAAAATATCTTGATATTTTCGGGATTAGGGAGTAAAATATTACATCATTAGTAAATACCCTTTCGGGAGTGATGGTTTTGTCAGAGCAGTTAAATATCAATAAGGAATACAGTCGGCTGTCGGAACTGTTTTTTGCCGTGTGGAATGTAGACCCGCCCATCAACTATATCTGGGTGGATTTTGACAATGAACAGGTGATGTGCGGACAGCACGACGAAATCTGCGATCTGGCAGGGGAGCGACGCAACCTTCGGGCGCAGGGCGGCAAATTTGTGGAGCTGATCTCTTACGATGAAAACGGCGAGGCAATCCGGAATTTCGACGCCTTTTCCTTTGAGGATGAAATCCCCTTTCTCAAAGCCAACCGCGCCGATCTCATGCGCTTTCTCGGCGTGCTGCAAAAAATAGATATTCTGAGCTGGCGCAGCAGCTTTCCCTCCCAGCGTGAGGGCATCAGCTGGCGTATAGATATCTATTCCGGCAACGGCAGCGAGT
>CACWOA010000318.1 GCA_902762395.1 uncultured Ruminococcus sp. | reverse complement strand
AAACTGATGAATCTGCACCTTGATAGGAGAATAAATCCCCATCACGACCTGTTCGCCGTAAATTGTTTCGAGCGCGCGGTTTTCCAGTCTGCGCAGTTCCATATAGGTTTGCGTGAGGAAATTGCCGCTGCCGCAGGCGGGGTCAAGAAATGTCAGACTTGCCAGCTTGTCGCGATAAGCTTCCAACCGTTCCGTTTTCGTCTTTCTGACTTTCACCGCCAGAATCTCTTCCAATTCATTTGTCAATTCATCAAGAAACAGAGGTCTGATGACCTTGCGGATATTCTCTATTGAGGTATAGTGCATACCGCCGGAACGCCGCGTTTCGGGATTCAAAGTGCTTTCAAATACCGCTCCGAAGATGGTCGGACTGATCTCTGACCAATCAAAGCCCGCACTGGCGTTGTCGATCAGCAGATTGACGATTTCCTCGGTGAAGCGCGGAATTTCGATGTTTTCTGCGGCAAACAGACCGCCGTTGACATAAGGGAACGCGGCAAGCTCGTCGTCCATATACGGGTCGCGGTCTTCCGGTCTGGTGTCAAGCACACGAAAAAGCTGCATCAGTTTTTCGCGCACTTCACCGACAGGGAATTTTTTCAGATACCGACCGAACATCTCATGCTGTCCGAATATTCCCGCATCCTCGGCGTACAGACAAAAGACCAGCCGGACGCACAGCCTGTTCAATGATTGCAGTGTTTCGGGACTGTCGGGATGCCGGTACTGTTTTAATATGGCGTCATACAGCCTGCCGACAAGTTCCCCGGCTTTCAGGGAAATGTCCATTTCCTTCCGGAGGTTTTCGTTTCCCGTTTCAACGAGGAATTGCAGACGGTAATAGTCTTTCGCCAGATCTTTAAGGAAGATCTGCTCCGGCTCACCGTTGGGCTTTTCCATGTCATAGACAAGAAATTCCTCAAAATTGCAGGTGACGATCCAGCGCGGATGCTTTGACAGCGGCAGCTCTGTGACATACCGCTTCGCCTGTTGAAACGGCGTACAAAGACTGCCGTCCGACTGTCGGATGCCCTTGCGTAAATCCTTCCCCAGACTCTTCTGTTCGATCATGACACGCGTGGATGGAATCGTTCCGTCGATAAATGAGGTGTGGTCTAAATGCACCTGATCCTCAAAGCGGATGAACCCGGCGATATCCTTCACACCGTACACATTGACGAGCAAATCAATCCAGAATGGCTGCGACTGCCCCTTCTCGTACCCTTTGCCTTGCCAGCGCTGCGAAAAAGCCTTCGCTGCGTTTTTCTTTTCATTATCATGCATAGGATGACCCCTCAAACCGTTGTGATAATTCTTATTATATCACATCCCGCCAAAACCGCAAGGGGTATTACCAAAAAACAGGGAAATCAATTTTGGTGATAACACTCGCCGGATTCGCTAAACTGCGTTGAAAATCGCTGACAGCCCCCCTTGTATCGCTTGCGATACAGGAAAGAGGGAGCCGATAATGCCTCCCTCCCTGAGGGAGGTGCATGTTTTGCAAGCAAACGGCGGAGGAGTTCTCCCGGTTTTCAAAATTGATTTCCCTGCCAAAAAATCAGGCGAGCGCCGTCATCTTCTGCGGGTGTGCGCACGGTTCACACCGACCCAGCCGCCGCAGCCGCCCGCCAGCAGCAGCAGCGCCAGTCTGACCGCTGTGAGCAATCCGAAGGTTTCGCCGCCCATGGCAATGCCGATAATCCACGAGCCAAGAAAGACAATCGCGCCGATGATCAGCCCGTAGAGAAGCCCCCGTTCCCGCGAGAGGGAGGCGCTGAGGAAGCCGCCCACAAAGCAGCCGATCATCAGCGCCAGCAGTGAGAGAGGCACCACGGCGGACGCCACAATGGATTTCATGATGACAAACACCAGCGCGAAAACCATGACGAATGCCATCGCCACCAGAAGGGCGACCGCCAGTCCGATGGCGGTGGGCTTGACGACGCTGACCGCGCCGCCGGCGCAGCTACCGCCCGAAGGTCTTTTTCTCACGCCGCCCGCGAAGCCGTTGTATCTTCCGTTTCTTCTGTTTTTTCCGTTTTTACCATACATCATAAAAAAATCCTCCCGGTCTGTTTTGGTATAGCATTACATTGGTAAATGCATACGCAAAAGACCGGGAGAATATACCGCCGAAACGGCAAATTTCTTGATTCCGATGGACGCTTACTTTTTAAGGAAGCTGAAAAAGCCCTTCTTTTCGCCGTCTTCCTTCTTTTCCTCCGCCTTGGTAGCGGTCTTGCGGGACTCGTTGCTGCCGATGGCCCACTTTTTGATCTTCATCTTGTTGCGGTCCGCGCCGGTTTCGATGACGATTTCCTCGTCCTTGATGCTGACCACTCTGCCGATGATGCCGCCGATGGTGACGATGGTATCGCCCACATCGAGGCTGTTTCTCATTTCTTCTTCCTTCTTCTTCTGCTTGGACTGGGGACGGATGAGAATGAAGTAGAACACAGCGATAATCAGACCGTACAGAAGGATCATGGTCCACATACTGCCGGTGCTGCCGCCCTGCGTCGCAAAACCTGTCAGATTCATGTTGGTATTCCTCCAATATAAAATTTTCTTTCATTATAGCAAGATTTCCGCGAAAGTGCAAGAAAAAATTTTCGTGAATGCGGGGTGAAATATGAATATTCGGTAAATTATATACGCCGCCCCAATATTTCGCGCTGCTCACGGTAGAACGCCTCATACCGTCCCTCCGCCAGCGCCGCGCGGATTTTCTCCATGAGTGTGTTGTAAAAATACAGATTGTGCATGACCGTCAGGCGCATGGCGAGCATTTCGCCGCTTTTGATGAGATGGTGGATGTAGGCGCGGGAGAAGCGGCGGCAGGTGGGACAGTCGCACGCTTCGTCAAGCGGGCGCTCGTCGAGTTTATACTTTGCGTTGTTCATGTTAATCACGCCCTGCGAGGTGAAGATGTGTCCGTGGCGGGCGTTGCGGCTGGGCATGACGCAGTCAAAGAGATCCACGCCGCGGTAGACCGCTTCGAGAATGTTGACCGGGGTGCCGACGCCCATCAGATAACGCGGCTTGTCCTTCGGCATGAAAGGTTCCACTGTCTCGATGATGTCGTACATGACTTCGGCGGGTTCGCCCACCGCCAGACCGCCGATGGCGTAGCCGCTGAGGTCAAGCTGGGCGATTTCCCGCATATTTTCCACGCGGATATCCTTGTAGGTGCCGCCCTGGTTGATGCCGAAGAGCATTTGCTGCCGGTTGATGGTGTCGCCGAGCGTGTTGAGTCGGTCCATTTCCGCCCTGCACCGCCGGAGCCAGCGAACGGTGCGGTCGGCGCTTTTCCTGACGTAATCGTAGGGGGAGGGATTTGCCACGCATTCGTCAAACGCCATGGCGATGGTAGAGGCGAGGTGAGACTGGATGCGCATGCTTTCCTCGGGTCCCATGAAGATTTTATGCCCGTCGATATGGGAGCGGAACGCCACGCCCTCTTCCGTGATTTTGCGGAGCTGGGAAAGGGAGAATACCTGAAATCCGCCGCTGTCGGTGAGAATGGGACCGTCCCAGCGTGTGAATTTTTGCAGTCCTCCGAGTGTGTGGACATTTTCATCACCGGGTCGCAGGTGGAGATGGTAGGTATTGCAGAGCTGCACCTGACAGCGCAGGTCTTTGAGGTCATAGGCTGAGACCGCGCCGCGTATGGCGCCGGTCGTGGCAACATTCATAAAAGCGGGCAGATGCACCGTGCCGTGGACGGTGTGAAAATCACCCAGACGCGCGCGTCCCTCTTGTCGGATAAGCTGGTACAAATGAGTTCCTCCTTGATTAACTGCTAATAGCTAACCGCTATCACAAAAATGGTCTTTGTGCGGAACATCTCCGCCGGGGGCAGCCCGTCACACCTGCCCTGTGTTCCCTATGGCACTGTTCAAAAATAATCTGAACAATCTGACTTGTCTTTTTCGGCTCTGA
>CACWOA010000317.1 GCA_902762395.1 uncultured Ruminococcus sp. | reverse complement strand
CGAATACGAGCGCTACTGTACGTCAGCCAGTTCGATGAATTCGCTGCCGTGCTGGGCGATGTATTCTTTGCGTCCGCTGAGGTTGTCGCCCAGCAGCACATCAAACATCCGCTCGGTGGGTTCGGCATCGGTGGGCATGACCTGGATGAGGCGGCGGGTGGCAGGGGCCATGGTGGTGAAGCTCATCATATCCGCGTCGTTTTCGCCCAGACCTTTGGAGCGCTGGATGGTGAATTTTTTACCGTCGATTTTTTCCATGATTTCCGCCTTTTCCTGCTCGGTGTAGGCGAAATAGGTGTCGCTGCCGCAGGTGATTTCATAGAGGGGAGACTCCGCGATATAGACCTTGCCCGCGTCGATCAGCTTGGGCATGAGGCGGTAGATCATGGTGAGAATCAGCGTGCGGATCTGGAAGCCGTCCACGTCGGCGTCGGTGCAGATGATGACCTTGTTCCAGCGGAGCTGGCTGAGGTCAAAGGTGGAGAGGTTCTTGTTCTGATGCCCCTTCACGTCCACGCCGCAGCCCAGCACCTTGATGAGATCGGTGATGATGTCGCTCTTGAAGATTTTGGTGTAGTCGGCTTTGAGGCAGTTGAGAATCTTGCCGCGCACCGGCATAATGCCCTGGAAGCCGGGGTCGCGGGCATTCTTGCAGGAACCCGCCGCCGAATCGCCCTCCACGATGTACAGCTCCCGCTCATTGGGGTCTTTGGAGCGGCAGTCGATGAATTTGTTGACGCGGGAGGTGATGTCCATGTTGGACGAAAGGTTTTTCTTGATAGCGAGGCGCTGTTTTTCCGCCTGCTCGCGGCTCTGTTTGTTGAGAAGCACCTGCCCGCAGATTTTGTCGGCTTCGAGGGGATTCTCAATGAACCAGATTTCGAGCTGATGGCGGAAAAAATCGGTCATCGCCTCCTGGATAAACTTGTTGGTAATCGCCTTTTTGGTCTGATTTTCGTAGCTGGTCTGGTTGGAGAAGGAGGACACCACGATAATCAGACAGTCCTCCACGTCCTGAAACGTGACCTTGCTCTCGTTCTTGGTGTATTTGCCGGTCTGCTTGAGCCGCGCGTCGATCATGGCGACAAAGGCGCTGCGCATAGCCTTCTGCGGCGCGCCGCCGTATTCCAGCCAGCTCGAATTGTGATAGTATTCGGTCAGCGTCACGCGGTTGGAGAACGCCACCGCCGCGTTGATCTTGACATTGTATTCGGGCTTGTCGTCGCGGTCGCGTCCGCGGCGTTCACACTGCCAATACTGCACCTGTGAAATCGCGTCGTCCCCCGCCAGCTCCCGCACATGGTCGGCAATGCCGTCCTTGTAGTAATACTCGAATTTCTCCCCGCTCACCTTGTCGTCGAGGAGAAACAGCACGCCCGCGTTGACGATGGCCTGCCGCTTGATGGTGTCCTGGTAATATTCGAGGGGAATATTGATGTCGGTAAAGACCTCCAGATCCGGCTTCCACTTGATGCGGGAACCGGTCTGTCTGCCCTTCCACGGTTCCTTTTGCAGACCGCCCACATTCTCGCCGTGTTCAAAATGCAGCGTGAAGCGGGTGCCGTCGCGGTGAATCTCCGCATCCATATATTCCGAGGCGTACTGCGTGGCGCAAAGACCCAGACCGTTCAGACCCAGCGAATATTCATAGATTTCGCCGCCGTCGTTGTTGTATTTGCCCCCCGCGTACATCTCGCAGAAAACCAGTTCCCAGTTGAAGCGCTGTTCCTTGTTATTGTAATCGACGGGGATGCCGCGCCCGAAGTCCTCCACCTGCACCGAACCGTCGGCGAAGCGGGTGACAATGATCTTGCTGCCGTAGCCTTCGCGCGCTTCGTCGATGGAGTTGGAGAGAATTTCAAAGACCGAATGACAGCAGCCCTCGATGCCGTCCGAGCCGAAGATGACGGCGGGGCGCTTGCGCACGCGGTCGGCGCCCTTGAGCGCGACGATATTGTCGTTGCCGTATTCTTTTTTTTCGTTTGTCAGTTTGTTGGAACTCATTTTTTATCTCCCGATTGAAAGTTTTTTCCGTTTTTAGGGTTTCAAACTCTACAAATCTTTATTTTACGCAAATTTTGGGAAAATGTCAAGAGTAAAATACAATCGTTTCACGGAAAGTGAAAAGCATCTTCCGTGCTATTCACACATTTCGCCTTGACAGCACCGCGCAAAAAGGATATAATAAAATCGAAAGAAGTGTGAGGCAAATGGCGGATAAAGATACGGTAACCACGGGAAACGCTGATTAAGTCGATTCACGCACCGCTCAAAGACGTATCCTCGCGGCGCGGAATCGACGGCTACGCCTTTAATCAGCATTTCCCAAGGAATATATGCAGGACAGCGCCACTTTTGCGGACGCGTTCAATTTTCTGTTGTACGGCGGGCGGCAGGTCATCCGACCCGAACAACTGCGACCGCTCGATACGACTGCCATTGCGCTGCCCTATGGCAGCGAAGGGCAGCCCGAGCCGATACAGAGATTTCGCGATGTGCTGAAAATGGTGACGGCGATGGAGGACGGAAAGAGGG
>CACWOA010000316.1 GCA_902762395.1 uncultured Ruminococcus sp. | reverse complement strand
GAGTAGACACGTGCCGCGCAACCTTGGGCGCGTAGCGCTTAGCCATTTCAAAAACGCCCATGTCGGCGATTATCAGCGCGTCGACGCCGCAGTCCTGCGCCATCATAAGGAAGTCCGGCAGCGCGGCGAGCTCGCCGTTGCGCGGAAGGATATTGCAGGTGAGATGGATTTTTTTGTTCATGGAATGTGCCAGCTCGCACGCCGCTTTGAGCTCGTTATCGTCAAAGTTTTTCGGCGCGGAGCGCATTCCAAAGCTTTTTCCGGCAAGAAACACCGCGTCCGCCCCGAAGCTCAGGGCAGAACGCAGGCATTCCCAATCTCCCGCGGGAGATAATATTTCAGGTTTTTTCATCTTTATCAGCGTCACTTCTTAATAAGCTCCAGATTCGCTTCGTGCTCGTAGATAGTCGTGCCGTAATACGGCGTTCCGTCCTTATCGTGGCAGAAGTAGTAGTAGCTGGTCTTGTCGTGATACAGCACCGACTCAATGGAGTTGATACTCGGATTGCAGACCGGGCTGGGGGGCAGTCCCTTGAGACGGTAGGTATCGCAGACACCGGTATTGTTGTTGATCCAGTCGTCTTTCTCCGCCTGCGTGAGCTTATCGGAGGCCAGCAGTTCCTTTTTGGTCGCATACGGATACCAGCGTGTCGCGTCGGATTGCAGCTTGCCGCCTGTTCCCGCGCTGTTGTGCAGACGGTTGTAAAAGACGGAAGCCACGCCCATACGGTCATCCGGCTTGCTCGCCTCGCGTTCCACCACCGACGCCAGCGTGACGACCTGATCCATTGTCATGCCGATCTTCTTCGCCTGCGCCTCATAATCCGCCGACCAGTGTTTATCAAATTCACCGAGAAGCCGGTTAATGGCATTGACCGAACCTTCATTGAGGTAGAAGTTGTAGGTATCGGGATACAGGAAGCCCTCGACCTTATACAGCCGGTTCTTTTCCTTGGTATTGACATTCTTCATGAATTTCTGGGTGAACTCCACCTCGCGGGCGCTCTTAAGGAATGCTTCCGCCTCGCAAACGCTGTTTTCCTCCATCAGTTCCGCCACCTGCTGCACGGTCAGACCTTCCGGAATGGTCACGGTAATGGTACTCTTATCCGCGCCTGCGGGTCGCCGGAGCTTCTGGAGAAGCTGGTTGTAATCCGAACGGGTGTTGAGCGTGAAGGTGCCCGCTTTAAACCCTGTGGATTTCTTGGAGAACTTCGCATAGGTTTTGAAGAAGAAGGGATATTCCACCACGTCATTTTCATCGAGGAGATCGGTGATATCATCCAGTGTGGCGCCCTTCGGCACATCAATGACAATATCGGTGCTGTCCTTGACCAGCGCAAACATATCATTCACGCCGACGATCAGATAATAGGAAAGCAGAATGGAAATGGAGCAGACAGCCGCCGAATACACCAGCGCGATCAGACAGCCACGATTGCGCTTGCGCACCGATTTCTGGCGGCTGCGCAACTGGCGGGGCGCCATCACGCCGTCCTCCTGAATCTGGTATGTATCCCCCATGCTGCCCGTCACGATGCGGGTGGCGACGGCGGGATTGGCGTTGGTGCGGGCAGGCGTGCGCGTCGCAGCGGTCGTCTGCCGTCTTCTGACGGGAGGCGTGCTGTTTCTGGCCGCGTTGATTTCCTTTTTGGCGATTTCTCCGTCATAATAATCGTCCTCGGAAATATTGACCCTGAATTTTCTGTCACCGCCTGCCGTTTTGCGGGACTCTGTCCCCGCGGAAGCGCCGCTTCCCGTATATCTGCCCACAGCGGATCTGTGTTCCCCTCTCTGCCTGTCAGAAGGGGGATTGGTTTTGGGGGCGGAGGACTGTGTATAGCTGCCGCTCCGCCTGCGGGCGCCGCTTGGCTCTTCACGGCGATCCTGCGGTGACGAAGCGCTCCGGCGGCTTCTGTAGGCGCCGTCGTTGTCGATTCCTCTGTAATTATCACTCATACTTGTGACCTCCCGTTTTCCGGATCATGTTTCCTGTATTTCGCGTTTTATTCCTATTATTTCGCATTATTTCGTATTTTCCGGTTTTACGCCGATTTGACGCTTGACGCAAAAACCGAAAAATCATCTGACCGCACGCTGACGGTGGATCGGTCAGACCTTTATCGGTCGATTTTTCTGGGATTTCTGTGCCGCGGACGGTTGTCGGAGCAGCGCCTTGTGTATTTCTCGGTTATCAGTCGGTCAACCGCTCTGTCAAAGCGTCCGTGGGGCAGCTTGTATTCTATGCACGCACTGTAGCAAAGACCGACCGTCCAGCCGTTGTATCCGGCGAGGAAGCGGTCATAATACCCTTTGCCGTACCCCAGACGGTAGCCCCAGTGGTCAAACGCCAGTCCCGGGACAATGCAGACCGGGCGCTGTGCGCCCCGGAAGAGCCGCGACGCCGCCGGACTCGGCTCCAGCACGCCGAAATAGCCCGGACTGAGCTCATTCAGGGACTGGATATAATAAAAATCCATATTGCGCGTGCCGTCAATGCAGCGGGGACACGCCACACGCTTGCCGTCCCGCAGCGC
>CACWOA010000315.1 GCA_902762395.1 uncultured Ruminococcus sp. | reverse complement strand
CAGTTACAAGGTGGGCGAAAACACTCATGCCATCGGTCACAATCCTGAATCAAATTCTCCCTATATCGTGTGGTATTACACTCCGCTCAACGGATTCTTCCGGGGAAAATACGCCGATACCTTTGAAAAGGCAATGACGAGTCTTCTGGAGCGCGTGAGAATGGGCGATATTGCGAACCTGAAAAATCACGGCATTATTCCGAGCGTAAAAGACGCGAAGGACGAGAATGACGCAAAAAACGCAAGTGATGCGCCTGTCGTGAAGGACGTGCGCAGTATTTCGGAGTGCAAAGGCTGCCGTTTCGCGCATTACACCGACAGTCAGAAAGTTTTCTGCGGATTCTGCATGAAAAAGGTTCTCAGCGAGTGGCGGCAGGAAAAGGCGGAGCGGGAAGAAAAAGCAAAGGAGGCGTCCGGCAATGGACGAAGCACGGAAAATCAACAATTACACTATCGAGCACAGCTTTAACGTCGGTGAGCGCGAGGTGGTGATGGGCGTGGACGAAACAAAGGAAGAGCCGTATGTGGTCGCCTACGCGGAATTCTTTACCCCTGCTTGCTATCATCTGATGAGCAAACTGACGTATTACAAAAACTATCTCGATGCGATGAGCGGTTACTGTGAACGCTGTGCCGCGCAGGTTCAGGCTATGCAGGAGGAACACAGCAAATTCAATTTTGACGGTACGACATTCACAGCGCAGGACTGCATTCCTTGCCCAAGTGACGAAAGCATCATCGGCAAGGTGGTGGTCATGGACGTATCCAAAAACCGCCGCGAATACCGCCACTGCGCGTATCAGTTGGTACTGGCGGAAGCCGGCAACGGCGCGAGTGGCGGACGCGGCAGCGCGGTCTTCGGCACCTGTCTTGCCACCGGCGAAAAGGCGCGGTGGGAACGGTATGAAGTGCTGGGCGAAATCAAGCCGGAAAAAATGCCGTTCTGGGCAAAGGACGCATTGAAGAAAATTCAGGAACAGTTGGCGGCGGAAAAAGCCGCCAGAAAAAGAAACGGGGAGGCGCGTTAAATTGTTATCGCACGTTATCAGGGCGCAGTCATACGACGACAGCGGAAAGCTCGCAACCGTCGGAGAATACACCATTGTCAGGCGCAAGAAGGTCGGTTCCGGCGAGATATTCATCGGTCGGAGCATGACGGAGGGAATTCCCTATCTGGTCGCGCAGATCGACTATCACCGCGCGCCGGAAGTGGTGTATATCAACCATCATTTATTGGTTCCGAATTATGATGAAGCGATGTCCTGCTATCAGCGCATGATCCGCGAAACGGCGAAGGAGACGGCGCGTGAAATCCAGTGGGGGTATCTGAACGGCGAAGAAAATGCCGTCGCACTGACCACTTTTACCGACAGGGACTGCTGTCCGGTTCACCGCAGCGAGAGTATTGAGGGCAAAATCGTTGCCATTCAGCTTGAACCGTCGCGCTTTGCCTTCACTCATTCGGCGTATCAGCTTGTCTTGGTGGAAGGCGGCGCGGGAGCGACGGGCGAACGCGGCTGGACGTTCCGCGGCATTTGCCTTGCAACGATGGAGAGAAAAATCTGGCGCAGGACGGAGGTTCTCGGCGTTCTTCGTCACGACAGCATTCCGCTCTGGGCGATGCTCAGATTGCAGGAAATCAGGAGGTGCGGCATTGATGGAAATCCGTCCGATGACACAGGCGGAGCAGAAGTATACGTTTAAGCAGAGTATGCAGATTGAGTCGCAGACCTGTCAGGTGGGGTATCTGCGGGGCGATTTCGGCATCAACGGCAGGGAATTTCATACCAGTTGGCACGATACCGACAGCAGGCGGAATACCGATGAATTTGCGGCGGAGTTTGATGAAGTGATTCATGCCCTGCGCTCCGAGGAATGGGGGTTGTTTGCCAGTCGTTACGACATGAAAAGATATGTGGCGGAACACAGTGACAGCGCATTCGGTGACAGCCACCGACCGGCATACGGTTTCCGCGTGGACACCGAAAAATATGTCTATCTCCTGCGGTGCAATCCGTCGCCCAGTGATTACAATTTCTACTGCTATTGCTATGAAAAACCGTGGCTTGACCGCAATATCGAAAAGGCGGCGCAGGGAATCCGCTTTAAGGACGCGAATTACAGAGAAATCTTCCGCATACCCGACGGCGGCAGCATCGTCATCACGACGGCATGGGGCGAGAAAATCGAACAGGCTTGCCGGTATATCGACGATACCCACTGTGAAGTGGGAACGAATGTGTTCCATGTGGACGAGTTCGCCGAACGCATGGCGCGGAACGGTTCCACCTATGCGCCATCGCCGAACGCATGGCGCGGAACGGTGCGACCTACGCGCCGAAGCCCGATACCCCGCCGAAAACAAAACAGCAGGCACGATAACCAATTTAATGCACAATTCAAGAATATCAGGTGAAGGAAAATGATTCAATAAATTTACGATGAAAGGAACGAACGACATGAAAACATGAGGGGGATATTCTTGTGAAACTCAATCAGAAAGCTGTCAAGGTGCTGGAAAAGCTCTTGGAAGCCAATTATGTCAAGGAGCGCGTGGTGTCCAGTATCACGGTTGATCAGATGCTGGCACTGAGGGGCGTTTCCGTTTCAGACATTGCCATGATCAACGATTTGCAGAAACGTATTAAGGAGCGCGAGGTGCTTTCTTTCTTCGCGGATGGGCTTATCAGCGAGAAAGAAACGCCTAAGAAGTCTGGCAATACAGGCGATTCCGACGAAAGTGAATTTGATATGCCGGACTAAAGCCATTGAGGAGGAGAGAAGCGAATGGCAAGCAAATATGAAATGATCAGCGAACTGTACCCGAGCAAATGCTGATTTACGCGCAGCGTCCCGACGCAACCGCCGTTCTGGAAATCGAAAAATGGAATGAAAAATTCCACCGTTATGTCAGGCGCGGCAGCAAGGGCATTGCCGTTTTTGCCGCCGCCGACAACGACAAGACCAGGCTGAAATATTATTTTGACGTGTCCGACACGGAGCCGTCCTACCGCGGCGGAATGCCGGTTCCGATCTGGGAGATGAGCGACCGTTATGAAGCCGCCGTCATCGAAAGGCTTTCCGACCGGTTCGGCAGCGCGGGACGTAAAGCTCTGGACGACGCGCTCACCGATACCGCAAAGACCGCCGTGGAAGACAATCTCCCCGACTATCTCGGACAGCTTGCCGACGTGCTGGAGGGCAGTTATCTGGAGGCGTTTGATGAAGAAAATATCGGGGAAAAGTACCGCCGATTGGTCACGAACAGCGTGAATTTCATGCTGTTCAAACGCTGCGGACTGCCTACCGACGGCACTTTTGAGCGGGAGGATTTCGCGGATATTGTCAATTTCAACACGCCGGAAACGCTCACCAGCGTGGGCATTGCCACCAGCGATATTGCGGAATTGGTGCTGCGGGAAATTTCGCAGACCATCAGGGACGTGCAAATAGCTGAAAAAACCGAAAAAAATATGTCCCGCACATTTGCGGAAAATCCGCAGCCGGTGTATGCTATATCCGAAAGCAATCATTCACCAGCCGAAAGGAGCAGTCAAAATGAGCGAAATCACCTACACGATGCAGAAGGATTACCTGATTCCCGACCTCGCATTACCGCCGCAGCCCGAAGTTCCGCTTGGCAAATTCGCCCACCTGCGGAGGGAGTTTCTGGAGAAGCACAGGCGAGTGACGTTCGTCAATCTCCTGACGTCGGGCAAGCTGACGGAGCATCTGTATCAGATCGAACAGGAGGCAATGAGCCGGTTCGGGCGACTGACGAAGCAGCTCGCGCAGGAGCAGGGCGTGACGGAGGAACTGAAAGCCCGCGACCAGATGACGTGGATCGGACGCATGAACAACATTCGCCAGCAGGCGGAGGAAGTGATTCTCAGCGAGCTGATTTACAGCTAAACGAGAATGACGGCGGCAGTCTGCCGACCGTCGCGGAACAAATCGAAAGAATCGCAGAGGCGGAGGACGCGCAATCCTCCGCCTTTGTGCTTTCTCAGGAGGATATTGACAACGCGCTCATTCGCGGCAGCGGATTTGAGCAGGGAAAATTCCGCATTTATCGGCAATATCAGGAAGGGAAAACCGGTCAGGAAATCATCGCTTTTCTGAAAAAAGAATACGGCATCGGCGGTCACAGCTACACGTTTTCCGACGGCAGCAACGGATTTATCAGTCACGACGGCAAAGGATCGACGGCAGTCACGGATTTGTCGATCACGACAGCAAGGAATTTTCCTTCAATTATCCAAATACGCCAAAGGTCAAACTGCCGTGGTCAAAAGCAGAAAAAAGGCTGCGGGAATTGATTGATAACGACCGTTACCTCACGCCGGAGGAAAAGGAACGCTATCCCGATTATCTGCTGAGTATTCAGGCGCGGGAAACGGCGCAGCGGGAAAAGCGTGAGCGCGAAAAATTCATTCAATCCTCTTTTGACACGCCCAACGCTGAAAAAAGAGATTCTCTGCCACAGCGTCTTGCGTATTTCATCGGTGATTTAGACCGCTTTGAAAAGGATTATCTGACAGAAGCGGGACTTCCCGAAATCACGCACAGCGACACAGCACTCATGGAAAAAATTATTGCTAATCCTGATTTCGCACAG
>CACWOA010000314.1 GCA_902762395.1 uncultured Ruminococcus sp. | reverse complement strand
GTAATTTGCAATGCGTCATGCGTCGTGATTCTGCGATACTCAGCGCCGTTTCCGGTTTTGCTTTTCGTTCCGGAGCCGCGCACGGATGGCGGCAAACGCCGCGTCCTCCCCCTGCTCCGCCAGAAGGGTGAGCCAGCTTTCAAGGAGGTCGGAGGTTTCGGGATGGATGATCCGGCGGCCTTTGGCCTTAAGAAAATATTGCAGCGGCGCGTCGTCGGTGTAGTTCTTTTTCATGTAGATTTTGCCCGCCGCCACGCGGTCGCAGAACATCTCCGCGACGTACTTCACCGGCATTTTCACCGGTTCCTGTGTCCGGGTGACGGGGTGATAATCCACCCAATATTCAAAATGATGGCGGTTGCGTCCCTTATGGTGCATCCACGCGCTCGAATAGCCGATATCCTCACGTTCCGCGTCGTTGGGGCTGCGATTGCCCTGAAAATATCTGACGCCGTTGCAGAATTCCGTCGGGCTGTATTTGCTCAGGTCATGCAGCAGTCCCTGCCACGGTATGCCCGCGCGGCAGCAATGCGCAAATACTTTGCGGCGGTGCGAGTTGACGGTGTGAAGATGTCCGAAAAAACGAGCCGGATAGTTCATGGTTCCAAGTTCCTTTTCTATAAGATGTGTGATGCGGGAAAAATATTGCTATTCCATATGCTATATCAGACGGGCGATTTTGTCAAGCCCCTCCCAACGGCAAAATTTCCGACATAATTTCTTTGCGGTATGGGGCAGATTTTGGCTAAAATCGGGTTTTTTGGCTTTTGGGCAAGTTTCCGTTTGCAATGTCACGCAACGAGGAGTATAATAATTTTGTACAAATCATTCGTCTGATTTTTGACATTTCAAACAGACGCGGTTGATTTTCTAAAACGTAAAATTTCAAACCGCGCCGTAATCGTACATAGGGAGGAAGTAATGAGAATGACGCAGACATTGCCCTTTAACGAACTGGGACTGTCCCCCACCATCATGCAGGCCATCGAGGAGATCGGCTATGAAGAGGCCACGCCCATTCAGACCCGCACCATCCCCCTGCTCATGGAGGGAAAGGACCTGATCGGACAATCCCAGACCGGCACCGGAAAAACCGCCGCTTTCGCGATCCCCGCCATTGAGAAGCTTCTCGGACAGCCTTACTCCAAAAATCCCCGCGTGCTGGTGCTTTGCCCCACCCGTGAGCTGGCGATGCAGGCGTGCGAGGAGATCCGCAAGCTGACCGCGTATGCCCGCGGCATACGTCCGGTGGCAGTCTACGGCGGCGCGGACATCGAGCGTCAGATCAGGCTGCTGCGTGCCGGCGCACAGATCGTGGTCGGCACACCGGGGCGCGTCATGGATCATATGCGCCGCCATACCCTCCTTTTGCAGGAGTTGCAGACCGTCATTCTCGACGAAGCGGACGAAATGCTCTCCATGGGATTTCGCGAGGATATCGAAACCATCTTTCAGGATGTGCCGGACGAGCGGCAGACCGTGCTGTTTTCCGCCACCATGTCCCCCGAAATCCTCGCCATCACCGAGCAGTATCTGCGTGAACCGGCATTCATCAAAGCCGTGCAGAAAGAACTGACGGTGGATAAGATCGAGCAGTATTATTACAGCATTCCCCACAGCCTCAAAATTGAGGCGCTCAGCCGTCTGATGGATGTGTACCAGCCCCGCCCCGCTATGATTTTCTGCAACACCAAAAAGCAGGTGGACGAGCTGACCAGCGCCATGCAGCAGCGCGGTTATGTCGCGGAGGGACTGCACGGCGATATGAAACAGGCGGCGCGCGACCATGTGATGAACACCTTCCGCAGCGGCAGCGTCGATATTCTCATCGCCACCGATGTGGCGGCGCGCGGCATTGACGTGAGCGGTGTGGGCGCGGTTTTCAATTACGATATCCCGCAGGATGTGGAATACTACGTCCACCGCATCGGACGCACCGGACGTGCCGGACAGTCGGGGCTTGCCTTCACCTTTGTGACAGGCTCCCGCGAAATGGGCGAGCTGCGGGGCATTATGCATTATACCCGCGCCGACATCAAAAAGGGGTATATTCCCACCGGGGCGGACGTGACGGAGAGCCGCCGCAGACGCTTTGCCGATCAGGTACGCGCCGCGGTGGAACAGGGCGGACTCGAACCATACGCCGCGATGGTGGAGCAGATGGAGGAAAGCGGCATCTCTCCCGCCGCGATTGCCGCCGCGCTGCTGAAATACGAGATGACCGCGGGCGGCAAGACCGCCATGCCTTCCGAAGCCGATGACGCTGCGTTCGCCCGTCAGGAAAAGCGTTCCGAACGCGGCGACAGGTACGACAACCGCCGGAGCGGCGGACGGGACGGCGGCAGACGGGGCAGACATGACCGCAGTGAAACCAATGTTGTCAGACTCTCCATCAACATAGGCAGCGTCGCGGGCATTGCCCCCAAGCATATTGTCGGCGCGGTGGCGGGTGAAACCGGCCTGCCCGGACGCATGATCGGACGAATCGAAATCGCGGAAAAATCCTCCGCCTTCACTGTCCCTGCGGAAGCTGCCCCCGCCGT
>CACWOA010000313.1 GCA_902762395.1 uncultured Ruminococcus sp. | reverse complement strand
ACGTCCGACCCACCACCGACCGGGTGAAGGAAGCAATTTTCAGCGTCATTCAGTTTGATCTGGAAGGACGCAGACTGCTCGATCTTTTCGCCGGCAGCGGACAAATGGGCATCGAAGCCCTGAGCCGGGGCGCCAAAGAGGTTGTCTTTGTTGACAGCGCGGCGGCGGCGGTCGGCGTGGTGCGCGAAAACCTGAAAAACTGCGGGCTGCAAAAAGCGGCCGTTGTGGTGCAGGGCGACGCGCTCGCCTATCTGCATCCCCGCGCGGGCAGGGCGGAATTTGACATCGCTTTTCTCGACCCTCCCTATGGCAAAGGGATTTTGCAGTCGGTGCTGCCCGCTGTGGCTTCCGTCATGAAGCCCACCGGGGTCATCATCTGCGAATCTCCGATGGAGGAAACGCTCCCGCCGCAAACAGGTATGTTTGCCATTGACAGGGAATACCGCTATGGCAAGATCAAGGTGACGTTTTACCGGACAGCCGACACTTCCGCTGATCGGAACGCTGACTAAAGGAGGGGCAGGGCATGAAAATTGCGATTTGTCCCGGAAGTTTTGACCCTGTCACGCTCGGTCATCTCGATATTATCCAGAGAGCGTCGCAGATGTTTGACAAGGTGATCGTCGCCGTTCTGGTCAATCCGGAAAAAAATCCGTCCTTTACCGCCGACGAGCGGCTCGACATGATCCGCCGTGTCGTCACGGGGATTCCCAATGTGGATGTCGAGTGCTTTGAAGGGCTGCTGGCGGACTATGCGCGGATGAAAAACGCGCATACGATCGTCAAGGGGCTGCGGGCCGTGACGGACTTTGAATATGAATTTCAGATGGCGCTGATTAACCGCAAGCTCAATCCCGACGCGGACACGGTTTTTTTAACCACCAGCTCACAGCATATGTATCTTTCTTCCAGCATGGTCAAATCCATTGCGAGCTTTGGGGGCGATATTTCGGATTTTGTGCCGGAATGTATCTGCGCGGAAATCAGTCGGCGGCTGGGTCCGCAGGAATGAATGGATCACTGAATTAATAAAGGAGTAATTGTAATCATGAAAAGTGTAGAGGAACTTCTCAGCAGCATTGACGAAATTATGGACAAGGCAAAATCCTTCCCCTTTGGCGGTGACAAGTGCATCGTGGACAGCCGTGAACTGGCCGCCGTTCTGGACGAGATCAGAATGAATCTGCCCCAGGAAATCCGCAAGGCAAAGGGCATTGTCTCCGAACGCGGCATGATTATCGCCGAAGCCAACAAAGAGGCGGACGAGATCGTGAGCAAGGCGCAGGAAAGAGCCAGAGCCTTGGTCAATCAGGAGGTCATTTACAAGGAAGCCAAGGAAAAAGCGGACAAACTGATCGCCGCCGCCGAGGAACAGGCCAACGAGCTGCTCAGAGGAACCTTTGCTTTTTCTGACAATATCCTTCTGGAAACCGAAAACACCGTCAACCAGAACCTCGAGAGCGTGAGACAGGCGCGCAAAAATCTGCGCTCCGCGGCAAAGGCGAAGGCCGCCAGCGGCAAAACCGCGCGTCAGAATGAATCTGCCCCCGCAGCGGAGGACCCTTCCGCCGAGGAGTAAGCCGCATGACGCCCCCGCAGCGGGGCATCGATGATATAATAAACGAAAAAACACATCTTTACGCAGAAAAAAGGGCTGCCGCATCAGAATGCATTTCCGACGCGGCAGCCCTTTTCAGGCGCAGGGAGGAGATACGCTGCCTTATCCTGCTGTATTGTTGAAAATACGATGGAAGGAGTATTCCCCGTACAGATAGTCCAGATCGGTGATGACAACACCCTCTCCGGGAAGCGCGTTGATCACCTTATTGTCCCCGATGTAAATGGCAGCGTGTCCCGTGTATTGAATGGAAGGATCGCTGTAAACCGTCGTACAAAGATCGCCGGGAAGAAGCTCGTCATAGGAAATAGGCGTACCTTTTTTGTGCTGGGCGGCGGCGGTGCGGGGCAGGCTGATGCCGAAATGTCCGTAGACCAGCTTGGTAAAGCCGGAGCAGTCCACCCCGTTTCTCAGGTCATTGCCCGCATAGACATAGGGCGTGCCGAGGAATTGCCTGGCATAAGCGACCACATCGTTGCCGTTCAGGGAGGCAGGCGCCGTCTTTTTGGTCGTGGTGGTGGTTTTGATGGTAATCTCGGCGGTCGTGGTGGATCTGACAGTCACTTCGGTAGTAGCGACCGTCTCCGAAGGGGCGGCGGTCTGCGCCGTCCGGGCGGCAGTGGTCTTTGTGTCGGCGGAAGACACCACAAGGCTGTCCGGCGTATGTTGACCGGGCGTCAGTATGCCGGTGGATACCAGCACCATCATGCAAGCCGCAGTCACCGAAACCAAAGCGGCGGCAGCAGCGAAAAAAACAGTGGTTTTTTTAAGAATATCCATATAAATTCTCCTTTTCTGTGCAGTGTAAATAGCCGATTGTAAAAGCTGAAAATCGCGTAAATACGGGAATAAATGAGAAATTAGTGGGAAGTGGAAAGTGGGAAAGTGGGGAGTGGGGAGAAAGAAAAGCGAAGCGCAATTAGCGAGCGAA
>CACWOA010000312.1 GCA_902762395.1 uncultured Ruminococcus sp. | reverse complement strand
TTACAGTGGTTTTAAAAACTATTATGAAATGTTGACACGGGATGAAGCGAGTCGTTTTCATGTGAATGCCAATGTGGAAGTCACTGTAGAGGAGGAAGGAAAACAGCGGGAAACGAGAACATTAAGCACCGGATACCAAGACATGATAGAGTTCTGTATCAGATTATCTTTGCTAGATGCTATGTATCAGGATGAATCTCCAATGTTGGTGATGGATGACCCATTCGCGCATTTGGACGATCAAAAAGTGGAAGCAGCTAAGGATTTCTTGCAGGAGATTTCCCATAAATACCAGATTATTTATTTTACATGCAGTTCCTCACGAGTGTAGAGAGTGAATTTCACCTCATTTAGTTGCAGCTGATGAAGTAGAAAAATATGCAATGTAGAAATGAAAGATCGGGATGGTTGACGTTACCAAACAAAACAAGTCTGTCAGTTTTGTATTGCATAACAAAAGTTATGCGAATTAACACTAAAAACACCCAAGATCAGTTGAAAAAAAGGGAGAGGAATGGTATAATTACAAGAGAAAAAGGGGGTTAATCATATGTGTGATTTTTGGGAAGAATTGCTTAATGAAGGTCGCAAAGAGGCCGAGGAACAGGCCAACGCCCAAGCGGAACAGGCCAACGCCCAAGCAGAGCAAGCCATCGCCCGAGCGGAACAAGCCAAAGCCGAAGCGGAGCAAGCCAAAGCCGAAGCGGAGCAAGCCAAAGCCGAAGCGGAAAGGGCCTATGCGCAGGTGGAGTCCGTCAAGCAAAACGCCAGAAGTTATCCCATCAAGACAGCCCTGCGCATGATTAAGGACGGTCTTGCATCGGAAAAAATAGCCGTTTATACCGGATTGCCCATTGAAGAGGTCAAAGAGCTGATCTCCCTCACTTCGGCGTGACGGAGGTCAACCATAAATCACTTACACAAAGGAGCGTGCCACACTATGAAATCATCTTTGAAAATGCTCAGTATCGCCGCAGCGCTGCTGATTGCCTGCACTGCCCTGACCGGGTGCGGCGGCAAGAAGACTGACGACAAGACAACCTCTCCCGGAGACGTCCAAACCGTTTCCATTGATCCCAACGAGGATGTGGACAGTCAGATTGACAGTTGCAAGGAACTTCTCGATGACACCGAATCGCTTCCCAATGTCGCCAAAAAGAGCGTTCTCGAAGCCCTGCACGATCATCTCAATACGTTGTCCGAGAGAGGTGATCTCACCGAAGAACAAAGCAAACAGGTCAGCGAACTTCTCGATCAGGTCAACGAAAAGCTCAAAGATACCGCCGATGTTGACCTGAATGACCCTGATCTCAAACTGAGTGACATCATGGGCTGATATGCCTGATGACGGTAACACGGAACGGATGAAAACATGGTAGAATTTAATTGCAATGATCTCATCTGCCCCCTGTGCGGTGAGCCGCTGGCTGCCATCGGCGGCTCGCTGCTTTGCGGGCGAAGACATACCTATGACGTGGCGAGGCAGGGATATGTCAACCTGCTGCCCGTGCAGCAGAAGCATTCTCTGCGTCCCGGCGACACCTCCGAAATGCTCGCCGCGCGGCGGGCTTTTTTGAATGAGGGACATTACGCGCCGATTGGCAGCGATGTGATGACCGCCCTGGTCCGGCAGGGCGGGCTTCCACGGACTTTGGCAGACGTCGGCTGCGGCGAAGGATATTATACCGCCGGATTTGCGCGGGAGTTTCCCACGGCGCGCTGTATCGGCGCGGATATCTCCAAGGCGGCGGTCAAAATGGCGGCCTCCCGTTCCAGACAAATCAGCTGGATTGTTGCCACGGCTTCCCATCTGCCGATAGCGGATCATTCCATGGACGGCATCACCGCGATATTCTCTCTGGTCTGTGAGGAGGAATTTGCCCGCGTTCTTCGCAAGGGCGGCATTGTCGTGGAGGTGACGGCGGGAACCAATCACCTTATCGAGCTGAAACAGATTATTTACGACGATGTATTTGAGCAGTACAAACATCCCAAAGCCCCACTGGGAAATCTGAAGGAGATCAGCTGTGAGCTGCACTCCTTCCGTATGAAGCTCGACAATGCCCGGCTGAGGAACCTGCTGTTGATGACGCCGCATACCCTTCGCGTCAGACCCGAAAACCGTGCGCAATTGGAGGCGACCCCTTCGCTGACTCTGACTGTGGAGTACTTTGTGCGCGTTTTGCAAAAATAAAAGAGCGGAGTGTGCTTATTTATTATTTACAGTGCATTCCGTTTTTTGTAACATTTTCGTAAAAATGCCAACGCATGATGCTCAACCTTTGCGCGTACAATGATATGCAGGGCGGATTTCCTGTATTTGACAAAACGGGGATTTGCGGTTATAATAAAGCGTACTTCTTAAGAGCCTGTTTAGAATCTCTTCACGCACGGCTTGCTTGCATCTTTTCCGCCATATTTTGCCAAACGGGTTAATCACACAAAGTATTGCCTGCGGTTTTGGCTGCCTTGGCGAAAAAGCTGACGGCGCAATCCGCACACGCGGAGATTCTAAACAGGCTCTAAGAAAAAGACGAAAGGGAGTGAAAACGCCATGTTCGGATTTGTCACTGCAGCGACAGAGCTGCTCAGCGAGGAAAACAAAAGCCGCTATCGCGGCTGGTACTGCGGGCTTTGCCGTTCGCTCGAACAGGTCTGCGGACAGCCTTCGCGCCTGCTGCTGACCTATGACATGGCGTTTCTGGCCATGCTGCTGTCCTCGGTGCATGGTCTGGCGGAGGAATGTGAAGAAGCCACTTGTGCCGTTCACCCGAGGAAGCCGCATCCTGAAATCCGCACGACCGCCAGTGATTACGCCGCCGACATGAATGTGATTCTGATGTACTACAAGCTGCTTGACGACTGGCACGACGACAAGAACCCCGCCGCGCTGGCTGCCGCCTCGGTGTATGCCGCCAAATGCGAGGAGCTGCGCTGTAAATATCCCCGTCAGAGCGGCGCCATCCTCACCTGTCTGGAGCATCTTTCCGACCTCGAGCATGACGGGGAATGCAATCCCGACCTGCCCGCCAACTGCTTCGGGCGGCTGATGGGGGAGTTGTTCGTGATGAACGAGGGCGAGGCGTATGAACAGGAGCTTCGTGCCTTCGGACGCACGCTGGGACGGTTTATCTATGTTCTCGACGCGGCGACTGACCTTCGCGCTGACCTGCTGCGCAGACGGTACAATCCTTTGGTGGGACTGGACGCGTCGGAAATTCCCCCGATGCTCAAAGTGATGGGCGGCGATTTCATGCGCACTTATCGGCGGCTTCCCGTCGGCAAGGACAGCGAGATTTTAGAAAATATTCTGTGCGCGGGCATCTGGCGCAAATACGAGGCAAAGCAGCATCGACACACAAAGAAGGAGAAAAAGGAGAACAGCGAGAATGGCGAAGAGTCCGTATGAGATATTGGGGGTATCTCCCGGCGCTTCCAAGGACGAAGTCACCAAGGCTTATCGGAAGCTGGCAAAAAAATATCACCCCGATCTGAATCCCGGCGACGAGAGTGCCGCCAAAAAAATGAGCGAAATCAACGCCGCCTATGAAGAAATCAAGAGCGGCAAGGCGTCCGCTTCAGGCGGAAGCGGCGGCAGCTATGGCGGTTCGTCCTACGGCAGCCCCTTTGCGGATATGTGGGAGCAGTACGAGCGGCAGTATGGCAGAAGCAGCCGCTCCGCGGAAGGCGGCTATACCCATGAGGACTACGCGATCTTTGATCATGTGAAGGAATGTATTGAGGCGGAGCGGTACGACGAAGCGATTTACCGTCTGCGGTTTGTGACCGTGCAGGGAGCGCAGTGGTATCATCTCAGCGCGATTGCCAATTACGGCGCGGGCAATACGATCACCGCTCTGCGTCATGCGCGTCAGGCGGTGCTGCTTGATCCGCAGAATGAGGAATACCGACGCACACTCACCGAAATCGAGGCGGGCGGCAGTCAATATACCGCGTGGCAGTCCTCCGTCGGCTCCGCTGTGAGCAACGCGGCGCAGTGCTGTTCCGTGGTATGTATGACCACTATGCTGTGCTGCTGCTGCAGCGGGTACGGATGCCTTCCCATCTGTCATTAAAGGAGTAGAAATATGAATAATTTCAGATACAAATTCAGTCAGTTTATGCAGGGACGTTACGGCACCGACCAGCTATATTATGCGCTGCTGGTGCTGTACCTTATCCTGCTGGTTCTCAATATGTTTTTCCGGAAGCTGCTGTTTTTCAATATCCTGTCGTGGGTGGTGTTCATCTTTGCCTTTTACCGCGTATTTTCGCGCGACACCTTCCGGCGCGGCAAGGAAAACGCCGTTTTCCTCAACCTGTGGGACAAGCTGCGGGGACTGTTCGGTCGCGGCGGCAGCAGCCGCGGATTCAGCGGCTTTAACGGTTATAACGGCAGCACGGGCAGTTCGCAGGGGAGCGGGGGACCGACGTTCATCGACAAAATGCGCGACTTTGGGTTTCTCATGTTCGGATGGGACACCCTGCTTTTTTAGGTGCGCCCGGCATGGGCGGCAAAAACGGGGCTGTCCCATCGGAAGGATGTGACAACCCCGAAAAAAACAGTGATGATGGATTTTTATGAGAAAAGTTTAACAAAGCAATAGACAATGAATGAGATGATATTGGCGAAAATCAGACCAAACACATACCACATCGGATTTTGTTCATGGTATACCTCCAAAAGAATTAAATCGCCGTGTATTTGTCACGGAGATAGTCGAGATAATATTGCGGGTCGAAAGGCTGACCCAGCACGCGGTCGAGAATCTGCGCGGGGGTGTAGAGCTGACCGTATTGCCAGATGTGCTTGCGGTTCCAGTCGTTGACGGGCGCAAAATGCCCCTGCGCGATGCAGCCGTCCACGTCCACCGTCTCTTTCATCCTGGCAAGGAACTGCGCGCCGTAGGCATTGCCCAGCGCGTAGGACGGGAAGTAGCCGATCAGACCGCCTGCCCAATGGCTGTCCTGTAAAATGCCGCGCCTGTCGTCCGGCACCTCGATGCCGAGGTAGTCCCGGTAGAGGCGGTTCCACTCGGCAGGCAGATCGCCCACTTCAAGTTCACCCGCGAATACGCGTTTTTCCAGCTCATAGCGCACCATGACGTGCAGACAGTAGGTCAGCTCGTCGGCCTCGGTGCGAATGAGGGACGGTTCCGCCTTGTTGACGACGCGGTAAAAATCCTCCGCGCTGTATGTCCGGAGTGATTCGGGGAAGAGTTCTCTCAGTTTGGGAAAGAGAAAATCGCAAAAGGCGCGGCTTCTGCCGATGATATTTTCATAGAAACGGCTCTGGCTTTCGTGTATGCTCATGGAGGTGCCGCCGTCAAGCACCGTGTAGGCGAGATCGTCGGCGGAGCCGGAATCATAGAGTGCGTGACCGCCTTCGTGAATGACGCTGTACATCGAACTGATGAAGTCCTCCTCATAGTAATGCGTCGTAATTCTCACATCGAAGTGGGAGCCGAGACTGGTGGTAAAGGGGTGTTCCGTGACGGCGAGTCCCACATGTCCGAGGTCAAGTCCCATCAGCTCCATCAGATAACGCGACAGCTTCTCCTGTGCCGCGATGGGATAATGACCATGTCTCATGCTGTCATCGACGGTCGGTTTTTTCGTGACAGCGGAGAGAAGGGGGACGATCTGCGTCCGCAGCGTATCGAAGAAATGATCGAGCGTCCCGACGGTCAGCCCTTCTTCATATTGGGAAAGGCAGTGTTCATAAGGGTCTTTGTCCGGCTCGATATACTCCGCAAAGCGCTTCTGTGTGGCGAAGATTTTTTCCAGATAGGGTCGAAAGAGCGGGAAGTCGGAAGTGTTCTTGGCGGTGTGCCATACGTCGTCGGCTTCCACCACCAATGCCTGGTACGCGACGTATTCCTCCATAGGAATCTTGCGCATATCGCGGAGTTCCTTGTACAGCAGATGAACCATGCGCTGCTCTTTCTGGGAAAGCGCCTCTTTTTGCCCGTCGAGCGTTTCCAGCAGCCGGACGGTTTCCTCCGACGTGGTCATACGGTAGACATCCTCCGACAGCACCGAAAGCGACGCGCCGCGATTGGCGGCGGTGTTTCCGGGCGCACCCGTTACGCCGTCATACTGAATCATGTCGATGGCGTGGGAATAGGCGCAGATTCTGCGCTGGAGCTTCATCAGTTCCTCCCGCGCTTCGTTCAGGCTGCATTCGTTATCGAAAAGGGACCTGTAAAGTGGCTTAAGAGCTTCCTTAACCCTATAAATCTTCTGGACCTCATAACCCGTCCGCTGTCGCTGTGTATGCGACTTTTCGGTAATGTACTCGGAGCTTTCGTCGTTATGGAGCTTGTCAAGGGACTCTGTCCTATCGGTGTTCCTGTTATCGCAAGCGCATACTTCGATATTTTCGACGGCCTGTTACAGGCTTATGTATTCGTATTCCTTACTTCACTCTATATGGCTGAAGCCATAGAAGATGAAGAACAACACTAACTTCACGGAGGTATATCATTATGGGAATGATAGCATTAGGTGCGGCAATCGCCGTTCTTACAGGTGCAGGCGCAGGTGTCGGAATAGGCATCGCAACTGCAAAGGCTACAGAGTCTATCGCACGTCAGCCCGAAGCTAAGGGTGATATCAGAACAGCGCTCCTTCTCGGATGTGCTCTCGCAGAGGCTACAGCTATCTACGGTTTCGTTATCGCACTTCTTATAATCGGTAAAATGTAACAATACATACTTGGAGGTATAT
>CACWOA010000311.1 GCA_902762395.1 uncultured Ruminococcus sp. | reverse complement strand
AACTGCAGCGTATGGGTCCCCAGAACAAGTTCCGTACCTTCCGCGGCGACAATGCGGCGATCCGCGTATTCGCTGCCATAGAAGTTTTTCATCATGGTGAAAGCTTTTGCGGAAGCAACCACAACAGCGGCAGGATAGAGATCCATGAAGCGCGCAATATTGGCGGCATGATCCGGCTCCATATGCTGGACAACCAGATAATCCGGCGTGCGGCCGGAAAGCGCTTCTGCCAGGTTTTTAAGCCATTCATCACTGAAATGCCTTTCAACCGTATCCATGACAGCGATCTTCTCATCCAGGATGACATAGGAATTGTACGCCATACCGAGCGGAACGATGTACTGGCCTTCGAAAAGGTCAAGATCATGGTCATTTACACCGATATAGAGGATATCCTTTGTTATATGGTTCATGGCAGCCGCTCCTTGTTCTGTTCATCATGCGCCCTCATCCGGAGCTTTGCGCCGGTGAGGACTTTTCATGGTCGATTCTATCACAGAAACAATCACGGCGCAAGGAAGGCGCTTTGTTTCCAACGTGTACGAAGGCTTGTATCACATGGGTAAAAGTGATACAATGGCCGCCGTGAAAAAGAACGAGGGAGAAAGGAAGCCCTGACTTTTATGCAGACTCTTTTACTGATCGCGATCGCCCTTTTTTCCGGGCTGCTGATGACACGCCTGTTTGTCAAATTCCACCTGCCGGACGTTACGGCGTACCTGGTGGCAGGCGTTCTGATCGGCCCGTGTGTTCTGGGGCGGCTGAATATCGGATTCAACACCTTTGAACAGGTTGATGCTTGAGAATTGTAGCGCGGGCTTCTGTTTGCGGTATCGCATGATATACCATACCACCATGAGCGGTATGACGAGCAGCAACAGCAGCAGAAGCGGATGTGCGAAAGTTATGTTATTCATGATGGAATATTTTCAGATTCGGGAGTTTCGGTTTGACGGGAGATTTCGGCAGTGGTTTTTACAAAGCGTTGTGCTTGGTCCAGAGCAAGGTCGTGCTGGTAGGGTTGCGGCATAGACTTTGCAAATTTCACCATATCGGCGGCATTGAGAATCTGGCTCAGTATCGAGGAAGTGTCTTCGTTGCAGACAGGAGCACTTTTGAACGCCTCGAGGGTCTGCCATGTAGTCATTTCGGTTGATTGGATGCCGTAAGACTCTTCGAGGTAGACACGGACGCTGTCGGTGAGTTCGGTATAGTATTCTTTTACCATACCTTTCTGCCAGAGTCCTTGTCGCCTCAGCGCCTCGAGCCGTTCCAGGGCGCGGGTGTCGGGAGGAAGGGGAGGCGTTTTGGGCAGGCTGATAAGTGGCTTGCGTTTCTTGATTCGTACCACTATCAATACAGCGGCTGCCACTAATGCCCAGAACAACCAGAAGAATAAGATGGTTCGTGCGATTTCACCGAAAGTGTACGGTTGGTTCATGATGTCGGCGATGTCGCGGATTTCGGTAGAGGTGGTATCCACATTCGCCACATCGTTTACCTTAAGAAGCAGGGAGTCGGAACCAATGTGCAGCCAATGCTCGCCGGGTTCGAAACTGGTGAGGGCAGTATATAGGGTGCCATTGGAGGTGTCCATCCACTGCCTCACAGCCACGATGCCATCTGTCGAAAGGTCGTCAAGTGAGGGGTAAAGGGGAGTTTTCTCTATGGCCAACACCGTCTGGTCGCCCAGCATAATCTCTTTACTGTCTATCTTGTAATGATAGGCTATCTTCCCTGTTTGTGAGAGGTCTGGTTCAGCGTCCGTGGTTGGTTGCGGGGTGGCTGCAGTCCGTTGTGCCGTACAGGGGGCGGAAACAGCAGCACATATCAGAAGCAGAAGGAAAAATCTTTTCATGTTATCCAAAACCATTGCAGCTCGCATTCTTTTGAAATTAATGATTCTAACGTATGCCGTCCGAGCGGCGTTCAAACAACTTTCTCAGTTCCTTAACATAATCCTCGCCGGTGTAGAGAACCGTGCGGTCGATGCCATATCTACGCAGTGATTCTTCCACCTCGTTGACATGTGCCGAATAGCGTGCGGCAACCTCTCTGCGGATGGAGGGGTCGGCGGTGTCTACCCACAGGGTGTGTTGGCTTTCGGGGTCGTAGAACTTGGCAAGTCCGAGGTCAGGCAGTTTGGCTTCGCGTTCATCGGCAATACGGATAGCGACCAGGTCGTGTTTTCCGGAGGCTATCTTCAGTGCATCGGTATAGTTGGTGTCGAAAAAGTCGCTGAGCAGGAAGGCCGTACAGCGTTTTTTGATAACGTTTGAGAAGTATCGGAGTGCAACCGAAAGGTCGGTGCCGTCAGATTCAGGATGGAAAGTGATAAGTTCGCGGATAATGCGGAGAATATGGCTGCTTCCTTTCTTAGGGGGAATAAACCGTTCAATTCTATCGCTGAACATAATCATGCCAACCTTGTCGTTGTTCTGAATGGCACTGAAAGCCAGCGTGGCGGCCACTTCGGCCAACAGCTCCTCTTTGAATTGGTGGTGGGTGCCAAAACGGTTGGAGCCGCTCACGTCTACCAATAGCATGACGGTGA
>CACWOA010000310.1 GCA_902762395.1 uncultured Ruminococcus sp. | reverse complement strand
TACCACAAATCAAACGAAAGGGCAATATTGCACAGAAATTTTATCCGACAAAATTTATATGGGTAATTTAGGCATAGTAGCCAAATAACAGACCGCCTGTATAGGGATATTCGTGATTAATTAGCAGGAATTTGACAAAATATCTCAGATGCAGTAGAGGTTTGTATCCCACGCGGGAATATAGGGATGGTGTCTTAGAAAAATCCTATAGCCCGGATTCAGCTCACGGATCAAAAGCGGAAGACGGAAAATATCCTCAAACCGGTGATAGGCGGCAAAATTGAGCTTTGGCTTGCTCTGCAGCGTCTTTTTCATGCCCAGCAGCGTTTCATAGTCCGCGCCCTCCACGTCCGCCTTGACATAGTCCGCGCGGGTGCCGCAGAGAACGGAATCCACCGTCGCCACCCTTGTCCTTACGCCTTTTTCCGCGATCGCGCTGTTCCTCCCCGCCTTATTATTGAAGGTCAGTGTTGTGTTTTCGCTCCATGCACCCAGCTGCCAGAGCTCCGCACGCTCCATTGCCGCGCAGTGCTCACGCAGCTTTTTGAAGTTCTTTTCATTCGGCTCAAACGCCACGATCTTGCGGTAGGTTCCTCCGCAATAGCGCAGGAACTCGTCGATGGTGTCTCCGTTATACGCGCCCAGGTCGACATAGACCTCATTTCCTCCCAAACCGAGCAAGGAAAACGCCTCGTCCTTGTCTGTTGTGACGGCGTCGAGCAGCGGCAGCTTTCCCGTATAGTAAAACGCGAGGACATTCTGAAACACCCTGCGCGAAAGGTCGTCCGCCATCAGCTCATACGCCTGCTCCATCTTTTCAGCATGATCGCGCACAAAACCGTCGTCAAACAGCACGTCGCCGAATACGGGCACTCCCGGCACCAGCGTCGTGTGCCGCGCCGCCACGCGCTTCATATTTTCCATCACCTCAGGGAGCTGACTCGCGAAGCAGAGCGCGACAGCAACGTCCCCCAGCTCCTTTTCGATATCCGACAGCTTTTTTACCGTGAATCCATGGAACCTCTGTCCCCTGACAAAATCATCACTCGCGAACACGCCGCTGACGCGGATCCCGAACCGGTCAAACGCCGCGAGCACCTTGTCCGCGCCGTCTCCCATGCCGTAGAGCACGACCGGCTTGCCGCAGGTCTGAAAATATTGCCAGACAGATGTTTTTCCGCCGAGAAAGTGTTTCAAATCCATCGTGTTTCTCCGTTTCCGTACGCAGTATACTATACTATATTATAGTGTAAAAAAATAATAAAAACGCCCACCCTACTGGGTGGACGCTTTCGGTGTTGGCATCTCCCTATTTTCACACCTCGTCGCCAAGGCACTATTTTCGGCACCACTGAGCTTAACTTCTGTGTTCGGTATGGGAACAGGTGGACCCTCAGCGTCATCGACACCAACTATATTCCGTCATCTCTCGACAACAACAGGTATTATATCACACCAAGGACGGTTTGTCAACTGTTTTTTATTATTTTGACGACAATTCATCATATGTTGCTTCCGCTTCTTCTTTCTTGCGGAAAATGAAGAGTTTGCTGAAGATGTAGTTCAGTACCACAACCAAAATACTGGTGATGATCTTCCAAATCATGTTGATGATGTTGTTCTCCGTTCCGAAAATCAGAGCCGCGACATACAAAATACCTGTCTCCATCAGCAGGGTCAGCAATCTCGCGGAAACAAACGTCCAGAGCTCATGCCAGAGGGTTTTCCTGTCAAAGGACTTGCTGTTGAACACCCACAGCTTGTTGGTGATGAAGGCAAACGCCACCGCAAACACCCACGCGATCACATTGGAAATAACAATGTTCATCTCGTCGTTCATGCCGGTGCCCTTGAACAGCAGCATGGCGAGGTAATAGACGATCCAGTTCACGATCGTCGTACACACGCCGAAAAACAGGTAGGACACGATATCCCAGTGCTCCTTCACCAGCGCAACTATTTTCTTCATATCATCAGCCCTTTCGACATTTTACAAAACAGTTAAAGGATATCACATTTGAGCCGCCTTGTCAATTGCCAAAAACAGCGCGGTTCCCTCTTTGGAAAGGAACCGCGGCAATGTAAACAGACAATTATTCCTCAGGCTCTCTGTCGAGCATACACTCAACCAGCACCGCCTTCTGTGCGTGGAGACGGTTCTCCGCCTCCTCAAAAATCTCGGCAGCGTGCGCCTCAAACACCTCGGCGGTGATCTCCTCGCCGCGGTGCGCGGGCAGGCAGTGGAGCACCATGCAGTCCTCGCTGGCAACGGTGAGCAGGTCGTCGTTGATCTGATAGCCCGCAAACGCCGCCTCGCGGATTTTCTTCTCCTCTTCCTGACCCATGGAAGCCCATACATCAGTGACAAGGACGTCAGCGTCCTTTGCCGCCTCCTTGAGGTCGGTGACGATCTCAAACTTGTCGCCGTACTTTTTGCCGAACTCCAGAATGTGCTCGTGCGGCATATAGTCAGCGGGGCAGGCGGCGGAGAAGCGCATACCTGTGCTCAGCGCGCCGACGATCAGGGAATTCATCATATTGTTGCCGTCGCCTATGAAACACATT
>CACWOA010000309.1:1504-4070 GCA_902762395.1 uncultured Ruminococcus sp. | reverse complement strand
CCGTATTCTGGCGCGCAAGAACATCAGCTATATGCAGAAGATGGATCATATTTCCAAGCGTTCCACCCGTCAGAAGCTTCTCTCCTATTTTTCCGAACAGATGAACAAGCATCACTCCTATGAATTTGATATTCCCTTTAACCGCCAGCAACTCGCGGATTACCTGTCAGTAGACCGCAGCGCCATGTCAAGCGAGCTTAGCAAAATGCAGAAGGACGGGCTGATTCGTTATAATCTCAACCATTTTGAATTACTGGGCAATGATTATCACGAGGCATGAGATGCTAAACAGGAGCTGAGAAAAGTTTACAAACCGACGGTTGACATCTTCCCGCTAAACTGGTATGATAATGAAGATATTATTTTATAGCAAGGAAGGATTACTTTGGTAAAAAACATCACCGATTCCGTGATTTACGTCGGTTGTGACGACGCTGATCTCGATCTTTTTGAAAGCCAGTACGAAGTGCCTAACGGCATGGCGTACAATTCGTATGTCATTTTAGATGAAAAGGTCTGCCTGATGGATACCGTGGATAAGCGCGTTTCCGGGCAGTGGATGCAAAATGTACAGGAGGCGCTCGGCGGCAGAAGCATTGACTATCTGGTAGTGCAGCACATGGAGCCTGACCACGCGGCGAACATTCAGCGCATTGCCGAGCAGTACCCCGACATGAAGATTGTGGGCAACGCCAAGACCTTTGCTTTTTTCAATCAGTTCTACGCTTATGACCTCTCTGGCAGGACGATGACCGTCAAGGAAGGGGACACCCTCTCGCTCGGCGCGCATACGCTGCAATTCCTCATGGCGCCCATGGTTCACTGGTCGGAAGTCATGATGACCTATGACGAAGGTGATAAAATCTTCTTTACCGCCGACGCGTTCGGCAAATTCGGCACGCTCGACACCGAGGAAGACTGGGCGTGCGAAGCGCGGCGCTATTACTTCAACATCGTCGGCAAGTACGGCGCGCAGGTACAGGCAATGCTTAAAAAGGCGGAGGCGCATGACATTCAGATCATCTGCCCGCTGCACGGTTCCATTCTGACGGAAAACCTCGACTACTATGTCGGCAAATACAAGGTGTGGAGCAGCTACGAGCCGGAGAATCAGGGAATCTTTATCGCTTATGCTTCCATTCACGGCAACACCGCCGAAGCGGCTGAGACGCTCAAAGCCCTGCTCGAAAGTAAGGGCGCTCCCAAAGTATCCATCAGCGACCTGTCCCGCGATGACATGGCGGAGGCGGTGGAGGATGCGTTCCGTTATGACAGAATGGTGCTGGCCTGTGCCACTTACGACGGCGGCTTGTTCCCCTGCATGGAGAGCTTCCTGAGCCATCTCAGGGCGAAGAATTACCAGAAGCGCACGGTGGGTCTGATCGAGAACGGCACATGGGCGCCCATGGCGGCGAAGCTGATGAAGGCGCAGCTCGAAACCATGAAGAATGTCACGGTGCTCGAACCCGTCGTTTCCGTCAAATCCTCGCTCAAAGGTGAGACACCCGACGCGATGATACAGTTGGCGGATGAACTGCTGAAATAATTGCGGCAGGTTTTCAAATTTAGGAACTGTACAGATTATTTTTCAACAGTTCCTTAGTCATACGCATTTAAAACGGCAGTCACAACCGCTTCAGGAAGTGACTGCCGTTTTTCATAATGCCCGTAAAAGACAAGAAGGACTTATACTAATTTTCGATTGAAAGAAGACAATGATTCGCGAGGATATTTTGTGCCATGCGAGGATGACGGCGACGGCGGGCTGGCGCCCGCCAAGGAGGAAGACGAAGCAGGGTGCAAAATAGACCGCGAAGCATGTCTGATTTTAGTCGAAAATTAGTATTAATTGCTGAACATGGCGTAGGTCATCAGACAATTCCAGAGAAGACCGATAATGCCGCAGACAATGCCTGCCGTGGAAACGCCTGTGGGACGGGTGCCGTCGTTCTTTGTCTTGGAAACCACACCGAAGACGATGCCTAAAATGGAAGGCACAAAGGTGCAGCACGCGATAAAACCGCAAATGCTGAGAATCAAAGAGGCGATTGCATAACCGTCCGTTTCTCCCTGCGGATTCACCATAGCGGGATTGGTAGGCGTATACTGATAATAGCCCGCCGTATTCTGCTGATAGGGGTTCTGCTGGGGATATCCCATTTGTGTGGGCTGCTGATAAGGCTGCCCGGCATATCCCGTTTGGGTCGGCTGCTGATAAGGATTCTGCTGGGGATACCCCGTTTGTGTGGGCTGCTGATAAGGCTGCTGGGCATATCCCATCTGTGCCGCCTGCTGATAGGGGTTGGGCTGCGCATAGCCCTGCGAAGGCTGCTGGTAGGTGGGAGCCGACGGCGTTTGAGAAACCGTGGGAGGCTGCGGCACCTCTACGGAAGGCGCCTGATAATCAAATGCCGGCTGGGGCATTTCGGTCTTGGGCGGTTGATAATCAAACGAATTGTCAGCCTTAACCGTTTCCTCCAGCGGGGAGGAGGAAGAAAATTCGGCATCCGCCTTGGAAATAGCGTCCGCCATGGTATCGGTAGCGGAAATCGGCTCCTGGGCGGCG
>CACWOA010000309.1:0-1498 GCA_902762395.1 uncultured Ruminococcus sp. | reverse complement strand
GTTATCCATGAGAAAAACTACCTCCGATCAATTGAGAAGCCGCCATTATGAAAACAGGCGGACGACGAATCCGTAAAGTGACTCCAGCATCTGGTTAGCGAAATCCTCGCCATAAGCCTCCGTGAGAAGCTCGCGCATCTGGTCGGGATTGCTCATAATATAGGCAGCGGCGGCAATCCATGCGATAGAGAGAAGCACACCGAGCACCAATCCGATCCAGGAAACGACAGACTTTTTGTTGCGGATGACGCCGATCAGACCGAGGATAGCGGCGGGAACAGAAGCCAGATAGGCGCAGCAGCAACTAAGGCAGCACAAAACAATAGAGATGATGCCCAGCACGGTACCCTTGTTTTGGTTGTCCTGGACAGGCACCTGATAGGGGTACTGCGGATAGCCCTGCGGCTGGTAGCCCGGCTGTTGATAGGGCGTCTGCTGGTAGGGCGTCTGCTGCGGATAGCCCGGCTGCTGTGCGGATTGCGTGGGCTGTGTGCCGTCCGGGGACGGCGGAGGAGTGGTCGGCTGATAATTGTTAAAATTGGTGTAGCCGTTCTGCTGATTGTTTTGATTGTCCATTTTTTGAAATTCCTTTCGTAAAAATAGTAGAAGCATATTTGCTCAAATCCATTATAGCACCTATTTTGTCATTTGTAAATATAAAAAATGAAAAAATCGTTTTTTATATTGTGCTTTTAAACAACCCTTTTAATTTTTTTCAAATAACGCTTGTCAAAATCAATACAGCGTATTATAATAAATAAGATTAAATACACCATCATACATCAACTGAGGAGGCAAATATCCTATGTCAGGACATTCCAAATGGAGTACTATCAAGAGAAAAAAAGAAAAAATCGACTCGGCACGCGCCAAGGTGTTTACCAAGATCGGCAAAGAAATTGCCATTGCCGTGCGTGAAGGCGGCAGCGCCGACCCCGGCGCCAATGCCAAACTGCGCGACTGCATCGCCAAAGCCAAGGCGAACAATGTGCCGAACGAAAATATTGAGCGCATCATCAAGAAAGCGTCCGGTGAAAACGACGGCAAGACCTACGAAGCGCTGACCTACGAAGGTTACGGTCCCTGCGGCATTGCCGTGATCGTGGAAACCCTTACCGACAACCGCAACCGCACCGCTGCCGATCTGCGCCATTATTTTGATAAATTCGGCGGCAATCTCGGCACTACCGGCTGTGTTTCCTTCATGTTCAACGAGAAGGGCGTCATTGTCATCGACAACGAAGACGGCGAAATTGACGAAGATCAGATGATGGAAGACGCGCTCGAGGCGGGCTGCTCCGATTTCCAGCTGGAGGGCGACGTTTTTGAGATTTACACCGAGCCTGCCGATTTCAGCGAGGTCGTAGCGGCGTTGGAAGCCAAGGGCTACACCTTTGTATCTGCGGACGTGGAGCAGGTGCCGGATACCTACACCGCCATCGAGGACGAGGAAGCGGCCGTCAAGATGCAGAAGCTTCTCGACATTCTCGATGAAAAC
>CACWOA010000308.1 GCA_902762395.1 uncultured Ruminococcus sp. | reverse complement strand
TGCTGAAATTGTGGATTTCTCAGGGTCACTGAATAGTTACAAAAGCAAAAGAGAAAATCAAGATAAATTTGCCTTTGCTATAATATTGCAAGATATATTTGCAGAAAGGAGGAAATTTCATGTCAGACGCAAATCAAGGACGCGCAGGCAGAAAGACGATCAACCGTTCTCCCACTTCACCCTTTGCCGCCAATCTGAAAAAGGTATTCTGGAACAGCGGACAATCGCAGGCAGAAGCCGCCGAAGGTCTTGGCGTGAGCCGACAGACCTTCAACAACTGGATCAACGGTCAGAATCAGCCCGACTACGCCTCGCTCGTCCGAATCGCGGATTATTTCCGCGTTTCCACCGACTACCTGTTGGGACGCACCGAAACCGTTTCTCCCGACACGTCCATCGCCGGTTGTGGCAAGCTCACGGGCTTATCCGACAAGAGCATTGAAAAGCTGATCGAACTATATCGGGCAAATTGGGAGAATTGGCACACCTATCTCCTCAATGACATCATAGAAGCCGATGAATTTCAATTGTTTCTGGAATCGTTGATGAATTATGTCACTACGTCCGATGAAGAAGTGAAAAGCATTAGTCTTGACGATTCTATTACGAACCGTGATGTCTACGAATTGAAGACCAATCGCCTGTTCCAAAGCATTGTTCAACATCTGATTGCCGTATATAAGCCCCGCCTCAGCGAATACAACAAAGCCATGAGCGACGCTTTTGTATCAAAAATTGTCAATGGTCTTCACGACGCGGGCGGCATTACCGACGAACTGTGGCAAGATGCGATGGAAACCTACGAAAAAGGCGGCAATCCGTATAAAGTGCTGTACGATTCAATCAGCAAAGAAGAAGGAGATGATACAGACAATGGCGAATATCACCCCGCGCAGGAATAAGAAGGGCGATATTATTTCCTACCGAATCCGCGTTGCCAAAGGGTATGACGCGCAGGGCAACAAGCTCAATCCGTATGTGACCACTTGGAAGCCGAAACCCGGCATGACCAAACGGCAGATTGAGAAAGAATTGCAGCGACAAGCCACGCTCTTTGAAGAACAATGCAGATTAGGGCTGGTCGGCGACGGTTCACAGAAATTTGAAGCCTATGCGGAGTATGTGCTTGACCTGAAAGTCAGGTCGGGCGAACTTCGACACCACACGCTTGTCCGGTACAAAGACCTCTTAAAGCGTATCAACGCTGGCATTGGTTATATGAAACTGACCGACATTCGCCCGCAGCACCTCAATCAGCTTTACGAGCAGCTATCCAAAGAGGGAATACGGCTCCGCAGCGGACGGGCGACGCTCAAAGACAAGGAAGATCTCGTGCAACGCATACGGGATTTGGGCTACACCAACCGCGAACGCTTCGTCAAGGAGAAGGCGGGAATCTCCGTCACCTCACTGAGAACCATGCAAAGAGGGGAATCCGTCATGGTGGAAACGGCGGAAAAGGTCGCCAACGCGCTCGGCGTTCCTCTGACGGATTTGTTCGATGTGGAATATGATACAAAGCCGCTTTCCCCTAAAACCGTCAGAGAACACCACCGCGTCATTCGCATGGTGCTTCACCAAGCCGAATGTGAAATGCTGATACCCTACAATCCCGCCGCCAAAGCCAAACCGCCCAAAGCCGAGAGTCATGAAGCGGAATACTTCCAGTTGGAAGAGATTACCGCCATCATGGAAGCAGCCGAACAGGAACCGCTCAAATGGAAGACGCTGATTCATCTGCTGCTGGTGACAGGCGGACGGCGCGGCGAGCTGATGGGGCTGACATGGAACAACATCAATTTCAACTTTGACACCGTCAGCATTGAAAAGACGCTCAATTACGAACCCGACCGCGGACTTTATATCGACATTCCCAAAACATCCAAATCCACGCGATTCATCAAGGTGCCAAAGCAGACAATAGAGCTTTTGCAGCAGTACCGCGACGAATACTGGCAACCGCTCCGCAAAGCCGCGGGCAAGGCTTGGAGCGACTGGGAGGGTGGGAACTTCCTCTTTGTGCAGGACAGCGGAAAGCACATCGGTACGCCGATGCACCCCGACAGCATAAACGATTATTTAACAAAATTCTCAGAGCGTTATAACCTGCCGCATATCCACCCGCACGCCTTCCGGCACACGGCGGCGAGTGTCCTGTATTTCAAGGGCATGGACATCATCAGCATTTCCCGCCACCTCGGACACGCTTCGCCATCGACCACCCAGAACATTTACGCCCACATGATCGCGGAAGCCGAATCCCGCGCCGCCGACTGCATGGGACAGCTTCTGCTGAGTACGAAAAAGGACAAACAACAATCCTCCGACAGCGAGGAAGACGAGAAACCGAAGAAAAATACTGCCGGATAACTTTGCCGGACAGCAAAAAAGAGCAGGAAAAAGTGAAACCCTGCTCTGATACATAGTAAAATGCCAATCCCCAAATAATCCCCGCGGTGTCCCCATAGTGTCCCCGAGGGTGTTTTTTGGCAAGAAAAAAGCACCTCCGAAAACGTTTTTTGGCAAGAAAAAAGCACCTCCGAAAACCTCGGAAGTGCCTAAAATACGTGGTTGCGGGAGCTGGATTTGAACCAACGACCTTCGGGTTATGAGGGTCGAAATAATCTTGTTTTTACCTCTCGTAAAGTGCCGTAAACCCCCGTAAATCGGGCATTCCTTGAATTTTTCTTGTTGTGATTTATCGCCGCTTTTGTTGTCCTTTTGCCGTTTTGTTGTCCATTTGTTGTCCATGAGTTGTCCATGATGTAAGTTTTCATCTGATAGATTTTAGAATAAATTAACGTGGTTAATATTCAATTCACACATCACCATCATGTGTGTTTTTTTATTGCAAAGAATCAGCGGCGCATATCTCAGGAAAGAAATACACACCGCCGTTATAATATGCTGTTCTGTTTGCCTTGCAAGCCATTCAGAGCCGTTACTATTCGGATAGTATAAATTCATGTGTTCGCTTGAATGACGCGCCAGAAGTCAACACAGGCGAAAATAAAAGCATTCTCGCCGCTTGCTCACCGCTTTATGTGATTATTGATATTTTCGACCGCTTCACGACCGCTTTATAAATTCACTGCTCTCGACCAGTTTTCGACCTGTTTACACAAATAGTTATGAA
>CACWOA010000307.1 GCA_902762395.1 uncultured Ruminococcus sp. | reverse complement strand
CGCTTGTTGGTTTCCAGCAGTCCCTTCACGCCGAAGCAGACAAACTGCTCGTCACGGATATTGGAATGTCCGTTGAAGAATTTTGACTCCGCGCCGATGCACATGGACTGGAGCGCAAGACAGACCTCATTGACCAGCTCCGCCGTGTAATGAACGTTTGTGCCGGTTTTGCCGGATTTTCTTTCGTCATCAAGGCGGATGAATTCTTCCTCCAGCAAATCGTAAAAGTCGCGCATGGTCGGGTAATCTCTGGGATGCAGTTTGTCAAAATCGGTTTCGTCCGTGATATGGAATTTTGCGTAGAGCTTGAGAAGCACAGACTCTATGGTGTCGATCTGCATATCGGTGAAATTCTTGTAGGTGCGGAAAAAATCCTTGAGGAAAGAAATGTGCTGCGACAGCCGCGTCACATGGCGGTTGTCATCCGCTTCGTCGTCAATCGGCTTTGCGTTGAGTCTGCCCTTGCGCTTGTCCTGCGCTTTCTTCCCCGACATGAAATCGACGTAGGTGCCGCCGAGCGCCTCGGTGAGTTCCTCGTACTCCGCCTCCGGGTCGAGTATGACAAGGTCTTTGCCCGATTCACGCAGATTGGTGAGGATGGTTTTTAAGAGATAAGACTTGCCCTGACCGGAATTGCCCAGAATCACGACATTGCTGTTGGTTTTGTCATCGGAGCGCCGGTCAAAATCCACCAGCACGCTGCTGCCGAACTTGTCCCGCCCGATGTAGAATCCGTGCGGATCGCTCTTGCCGGAGTAGTTCAGGGGAAACAGGTTGGCGGTGGAACTGACCGGAAGCACGCGCTCATACTGCGCTCCGAACTGATTGGAACCGTATGGCTGCACCGACAGGAATCCTTCCTTCTGCCGCAGCGTCAGGCGGTCAACCGTGATCTTTCCTCTTGTCAGTTCCATAGAAACGTCGTGCTGCAATTCTCTCAGCGCGTCGTGGCTTTCCGCGCTCAGTTCGATAAATACCGCCACATGAAACATGCTTTCACCGGTGTGGTGGATTTTGCGCATCAACGCATTCAGATCTTCCAGATTGCCCTGCGCTTCAATGGCGGCGCTCACGTCATTTCCCATCGACATCATGGTGTTTTTTCTGGTGGATTGCTGCATGATGGCGTTCCGCTCCACAATATCCACCAGACGGTGATAAATGCGCAGCGTTACGCCGGTGCGGTCGCCGAGCCGCGAAAGAATCGCCGGTTCGTCCGTTGTCACCGGATACTCCCGAATCGCCCACGCGCAGCACCATTTGTCGCCCACAATGTAGTAATCCGTCATGAATTTGACAACGCCCGGCGAGACGCTGTCGAAGAAGGTCTTGGCCTGTTCCGCCGCGCGTTCCTCCGCCGTGGGAACAGGGGGTTGTTTTTTCTTTCCGAACATCAGCTTTCCTTCCTTTCCGGCGCAAGATACTGGATGCCGTCGACAGGAGGCATGGCGTCACCGTTAAGCGCGGTGCGGAGATAATTTCCCGTCATGCGCTGAATCCCCGTGATTTCTTCCCGCCTGATTTCAAAGCCCTGATCGGACACCGTTTTTTCAATTTCGGTGATGGTCGAGAACACCTGTTCCGGCTTCAGTCCGCGCAGAGGATAAATCAGCATGAACTGCCGCGACGTGGCGGTTTCGGTCTGCATCCGGTCGAGGAATTCGTCATCTCCGCGCAGAACCTCCCGCACCGACTCCACCCGTTCCTTTCTGATAAGCTCTCTGACATAAATTTTGTTGCTGTCAAAGCACTCGTTGGCGTCGGTACAGAATATTTCAATCGTGGGATAATGGATCAGGATAAGGGAAAATAACTCGATTTTTCTTGCGATATTATCAGGAGACATGACCGAGATATTGACAGGCTGAATGGTAAAGAACAGCTTTTCATCGGTCAGCGTTTTCACGCCGTACCGCGTAAAATACTCGGCTCCCAGCAGTTCCTGCGTGGACTCGCCGAAAGCGGATTTTTTCTTGCGTTTTTTCTTACGAAATAATCCCATATCACAGCCTCCAGTAATATTCCTGCTGCGAGGTAATGAAGTACCTCACCGCGCTGCCCAGAAAATCCAGCACCGTGCGCTCGTCACGGCGGATGGTGAGGAAGCCGAAGCTCAGTGTGGCGGCCGCCGGCACGACAAAACCTATCGTTGCCAGAGAAACCGCCGAGAGCAGCGCGGCGATGCACAGGATGGTAAAATCCCGCAGACTCCAGAGCCACAAGTTGGCCGTCGCCCTGAGATTGTGCGGGTAAATAAATTTCTTTGTTGACATTTTTTAAAATCTCCTCCTACAATCAGCTTGCCGCCCTTGCGACGGAGCGGGTGAGATTGACCGCCGTGGTGGTGGCGTGAATGACGGACGTCATGTTGACCTTCACCGAACTGTCAAGACCGAACTGCTGCGCAATGCGCGGCACTTCGTTGGCCGCCAGCATGATGCCGAGACCCAGCAGCATATTGTCCGCGAAGGTCAGCAGCCCCAAGAACAGGAGCGTTGTCTGCATAAAGGCGGTCAGGCAGATCGCCGCGACCTGCTTCATCCACTGGTTGAAGCCGTCGGTGTAGCCCCTCGGCACGCTGAACATATACAGCGAACCGACGGTCATCTGAATCAGCAGAATGCCGCCGCGCGAAATATTGGCGAAAAAGATTTTGACCACGCAGTACCCGAACGCCAGCATACCGAGGAAATTCAGAAAGCTGAGATGAAGCTCGGTGTCCACACGGAAACAGCCCTCCAGCACGCTGGTACTCATGCCAGACAAGCCGAGGCTCTGCTGTCCCGCGAAAATCCGCGTCAGGTCGCCCGCAAAGGTGTTCTGCAGCGATATGCAGAATTTATACAGTTCCACCGGCAGAACGCCCGTCAAAGAACAGGCGAAGAAGCCCTTTAAAATGTTGAGCATGGTGAATTTCGGGTTGGCGCGTCCTGACTGATACTCGATGGCGAGGTCAAAGACCGCGACCGCCGTTCCTGCCACAAACAGCGACCAGCCGAACAGCGTGAAAAGCTGAACAGTTGCTTTCACCCATTGCAGGTCAAAGATATCCGCGCCCATGTTGCCCATCATGGTG
>CACWOA010000306.1 GCA_902762395.1 uncultured Ruminococcus sp. | reverse complement strand
TCTCGTTGCCGTTCCCCGTGATGGTGGCAATGCAGTTGGGATAATAATCCGCGCTGACAAAATTGATACAGAATTCCCCCTCACGCACGATGTTGTGGTAGGTGTGGGAGATATGAGCCACATTCTGCATGACGGCAAAATAGCCGCCCGCGTCGCCGCCAAAGCTGCTCCACGAATGAAAGCAGAGGTTCGGCTGACCGTTTTCCTTGCGGGTAGAGATCAGAAAAAGCACCTGCGGTATGGCGCAGGCAAATTCCATATGGGAAAAGGAATCAAACTGTCCGGGCCAGTTTTCATACAGCAGCTCGGCGGATTCCATGCCGATTTCACGTTTCAATATTTTTTGTCATTCCTTTTTCTTGGGATACGCTGATGAAAGGTTTGCCGTCGATTCCGCGCCGCGAGGATACGCCATTGAGAGGCGCGTGAATCGACTTAATCAGCGTTTCCCGTGATAAACGGTGCGTAAAGCAGCGCCCACACAGCCGCTAAGAGCGCGAGCATCGGAAGCAGATAGGCGTTTTCCCCGAAGCAGTCGGCAAATGTCTGTGTGAGCGTTCCCTTGACGGGACCGTTGACGAAGTAATAATTGCTGCCCAGAATCCGGTTGAGAAGCAGCGCCGGCAGCATGGTGACGGCGAGCATGGCGGCGACCTTGGGCAGGACGGCGGGACGGGGGCGGAACAGACCGCACACGACCATATACAGCGGAATGAGCGCGATAAAGGTGTGCGCGACCATCAGATGCACAAAGTAGAAGCTCAGCGCGGTGGAGTTGCCGATGTCCGGCGTGACCAGCGCGAAGAACGCCCCCGGCATATTGACCGCGTAGATGAAGTTGCGAAAGGTTTCGCTGCGGGTGAATACCGCGAGCGGATAGGTAAAGAGCGAGATGGAGCAGAGGTGAAAGGGCAGCCCCGTGCGGATATCGAATTCTTCCGGGCAAAAAACAAACTGCACATATTTGGTCAGTTCGATGACGGTAAACACCGCCCAGAGCGCCACCAAAAGTCTTTGCTTTCCTTTCTGACCGAGCCGACCGCCCCATCCGATGACCACTGCGCTGAACAACGCCGCCAGCGCCAGAAACGCCAGATGTTCCGGTGAAAACAGGGTGACAGGTCTGTCAAGATCAAAAAAGCGCACACCCATTTTCCATCATCCTCCTGTTTTCACCCGCAATTTCACATTTTACATTTCACACTGAATTTAGTTTTCCCGGACAAGGCGCTGAAATGCATCGCCGCGCACTTCAAAATTCTTGAACATATCATAGCTGGAGGCGGCGGGGGAGAGAAGGCAGATTTTGCCGGGGGCGGTGACTTCCTTTGCCTTGGCGACGCCCTGATCGAAGTCGTAGCAGGGGTAGACGGCGATGCGCTTGTCAATGCCGTATGCTTCCAGTAATTCCCGCATACGCTGTGTGGTCTGCCCCACAAGGACGATGTTGTCAATTTCGGCGGTGGTGAGGAACTGCGCGAGGTCGGTGTAATCAATGCCGCGATCCATGCCGCCGAGAATCAGGGTGCCGACGTTGCCGAGCGATCTGACCGCGTTGATGGCGGAGCGGCAGATGGTGGAAATGGAGTCGTCGTAATAGGTCACGCCGCCGAAGGTGCCGACCTTTTCCAGACGGTGCGCCAGCGGACGGAAAGTGGCGAGTGAAGCCTTGAATTCCGCGTCGTCCATGCCGAAACCCTCTTTGCAGAGGTAGTAGTCGATGGCGATGTTGTAGAGGTTGTGCTTTCCGACCAGGCAGGTGTCGCCCTCCGCGTCCCCTTCGCTCGGTCGGATATGGATGGAACCGTGGGGAACCGTCAGGGTGGTGCCGCTGACCGAGATGTCGGCGGGAACGGTTTTTCCCAGTCCGTCGCAGGCGGTGACAAGCTGCCCCTTGCGCGGATAGACACTGAGGGTTTCGAGATCGGCGCAGTTGAGAATCACGATGTCGTTTTCATCCTGATAGGTGAAAATATGCGCCTTCGCGGTGATGTAATTCTCCATCGTGACATAGTGGTCGAGGTGTTCTTCATACAGGTTGAGAATCACGCCGACATGGGGGGAGTGCCGGACAAATTCAAGCTGGTGGCAGGACATTTCAAACACCACCGAGGTGTTGTCGTCGATGCGGTCGATGTAATCGAAGCAGGGGATGCCGATGTTTCCCACAAAGACGGTGTTGTCATCGTGGTTTCTGAGCAGATGATAGAGCAGGGAAGAGGTGGTGCTTTTGCCCTTGGTGCCGGTGATGCCGAAGGTATTCTTGCCAAAGGCGGTCAGAAAGACTTCGGTCTGCGAAGTCAGACGGTCAAGAATGGATTCGGGATGAAAGACGGGAATGCCGGGGCTTTTGAAGATCCAGTCGAAGCCCTCAAAGTCGATGCCCTTTGTCTCGGTGTCCCAGAAATCGCAGTCCGGATAGGCGCTCATGTCGATCGGCTTGCTGTCGGCAAGCGTCAGGTGCAGTTCGGGATAAACGGCGCGGATATAGCGGAAGGTGGAGATACCTTCGCGCCCCATGCCCCAGATGACGACGTTTTTGTTTTCGATAAAGGAAATAATATTTTTCATGTCTGTGGTCGGCTCCTTTTGTCAAAA
>CACWOA010000305.1 GCA_902762395.1 uncultured Ruminococcus sp. | reverse complement strand
TGGCTCTACCCCCAGATACCAATATCCTCGCAAGTCCAAATATCATCATAACAAAAAATCTAATTTGTGATTTACTTCACTAAGTTGTGGATAGTGATTTGCCAAGCAGAATTACACCATGCTTGACAATCTGAAACTTGGCTACGGCGGCACGAAGTCCGAAATGGAGCGGCTGCTTGCCGATGCGCAGGCTATCTCCGGCATCAAGTACAACCTTGATTCCTATGCGGATGTCGTGGAAGCGATTCATGTCATCCAGACCGAAATGCACATTTCCGGCATCACAGCGGAAGAAGCTGCCGAAGCTGTCAGAAGCGGCGCCATGACAGAAGCCGAAGCCTTTGCGGCGATGGGAACCACCGCCAAGGAAGCGCAAAGCACCATTCAGGGCAGCCTGGCTATGACAAAGGCAGCGTGGGAGAATCTTCTGGTCGGCATTGCAGATGATTCGGCGGATTTTGACACGCTGGTGAATGACCTGATCGAAAGTGCTACGGCAGCAGGGGAAAACCTGATTCCGAGAGCAGAGCAGATCATCAAGGGGCTTGGCCGTGCCGTGGAAACCCTTTTGCCCCCTATTGTCGAAAAAGTGCCGCAAATCGTCATGGACGTTGTGCCGGGCTTGCTTTCTGCGGCAGGGTCGGCGGTGCAAACCCTGCTTGACGCACTGGTAGGGTATATTCCGCAGGCGGCGGCAGTGGGGTTGGAACTCGCTGCCGCGCTGGTAAAAGGGATTGCGGGAGACAAACCCTCCCGTGAAATCAGGAAGCTGGCGAGTACGGTTAAAATTTCCTTTAAAGAAATTGCTTCCGCCGTAAAAACCTCGGTTGGCAGCGTGAAAAGCCTGCTGGGCAATTTAATCACCCTGTCTGCTAAGGTGATCAACGCGGGTATCAAGCCGCTGACCCAAGCTGTGGTGCTGCTCACAAGACACGGTAAACCGCTTGTTACGGTGCTCGTGGCATCCGCTGCCGCCATGAAAGCCAACGCCGCCGCTGCAGAGGTGACGGCAAAGATCAAAGTGCTGACTGAGGTGGTGACGAAATCCCAAAAAGCATGGGCGGAAGCGAAAGCCATGATGACGTTGTTTACGACTGCCGAGGAAATCGCCGCCATTCAGACACAGGTGTTAAACGGTTCCCTGACGGGTTATGAAGTCGTCGCGGGCGTGGTCACAGGAAAAATCGAGCTTGCGACGGTGGCACAGGCGGCATGGAACGCGATTACCGCCGCGAACCCCTTTGTGCTGGCAGCTACGGCGCTGGCGGCACTGGGTGCAGGCATTGCCGCCTACTGCTTATTGAGCGACGAAGCCAAAAGTACAACCGACGAATATTTTGAAGCGACCATGAAAAGCATCGAAGGCGTGGAAGGATTCAAAAGCGTGTTGGATGGAGCCGTGCCTTCGCTTGCCTCTTATGATTCGCTGCTGTCCGCGTCGGGCAGAACCATTGCCGATCTCGACAGAACCATCGACAAGGTGGAAAGCAGCATCACCAACATTCTGAGCCGGGCGGTGAAAGACCAGAAGGCGATCCGCGATGAGGACATCGAAAATATCCGCCAATACACACAGCAGCTTTATGATTTGCAGCAGGAAAAGCTGGAGCTTTACCGCAGCCAGCAGCTCGCGGAGCTGCGTAAGATCGAACTGGAGAAGGGTGAAATCGACAAGGAATCGGCGGCGCAGCACATTGCCAACCTGCAGGAGACGTTGAAGCAATCCAATCAGATTGTGGAGGACGCTTACACCGCCGAGCTGACGTTGATTGAGAACAAGCGCAACGCAGGACTTTACAAAGACACTGCGGCTTATCAGGAGGCGTTGGAGCAGGCAAAGCAGTCCCACGATGATCGCCTCGCCGAGAATCAAAGCTTCTATGACCAAGGTTATGCACAGATACAGGAAGGCGCGGCGAAATGGACCGAAGCCGATGCGCAGATGTGGCAGGATATGAGTGATTCCGCACAAGAGCTGAATCAAATACGAGAGAAAATCAAAAATAGTGGGTGGGAGTACTTTGATAGTTCCAAAGCTGAAAAAATATTGGATGATCTTCATAGGGTAAAAGATGAAGTTCTCGATAATCTCTCCCAAATAGACCCGGCGGCAGCCGAGGCGGCAAGCAGTCTGCTACAATTTGCCGTATCGACAAAAGAATCCGGACAGCAAGTGAGCGACAGCGTCAAGGCATCCGCCGATACCATACTCAATGCCTTTGACGGTCTGCCGGAAGAAATGCAGGAGAACGGCAAAGATATATTGTTGGGACTGCTCAAAGGCTATGAGAATGAAATTCCCGGTCTGGAGGACGCAGCCAACATGAGCGCGCAGGAAATCGTGGACACACTGCGCACCTATCTGGATATCAACTCCCCTTCCAAGGTAACGGCGGAGATTGGCGGCTACGCGGGCGAGGGACTCGCTAAAGGGCTGAGGAATAAAGCAGCAGCAATCAGAGCCGCAGCGGCAATGTCGTGAAAGGTCTGTGGAACGGCATCAACGATATGAAGAACTGGGTGCTTGCCAAAGTGAAGGGTTTTGGCGATTCCGTCCTTAACGGCATCAAGAAAGTGCTGGGGATTGCCTCGCCTTCCAAAATCACCAAAGGATTCGGTAAATTCCTGGCGCAGGGTCTTGGCATCGGTTTTGCGGCTGAAATGCCCCAGATCGGCAGGGAAGCAGCGCGGTTGCTGACCGACATGAAGCTGCCCCGCCCGAAGCTTGGCTTTGATTTCGATGAAGGCGATGCGGACGGTAGACCCTTCTCCCCGGTCAGGGTTGACAGGGCAGCCGTCGCAGCGCTGAATACGATGCCCGCCGGATGGTTCGGCAGCTTTCTCAATCCCAGTCCGACGTCTGACGTAGTGAACAGCAGTGTGGTCAATACCACCAACACCAGCAACACCTACCATCAGACGCTGACATTCAATCAGCCTATCCAGACGCCATCACAGATCGCACGAGCGGCGCGTAAAGCATT
>CACWOA010000304.1 GCA_902762395.1 uncultured Ruminococcus sp. | reverse complement strand
TTTGAGAAATTGTCTGAAAAACAAAAACAGGTTTTCCGCTGGGCGTTCGCGACGGATTACAAAGCCATTATCTGCGACGGGGCGGTGCGTTCGGGAAAAACCATCTGTATGATTGCCGCCTTCATCCATTGGGCGATGCATGAGTTCAACGGCGCGACCTTTGGCATATGCGGCAAGACCGTCGCTTCGGCGGAGCGCAACATCATCCGACCGCTGCGGGGCATCGCGGATATTACCGCGTATTTCAGGCTCCGTTATTCCGCCTCGACACACTTATTGACGGTGGAAAACCGCGAAAAGTGTAATTATTTCTTTGTATTCGGCGGCAAGGATGAATCGAGCTACGAGCTGCTGCAGGGCATTACGCTGTCCGGCATTTTTCTGGATGAAGTGGCGCTCATGCCGGAATCCTTTGTCAATCAGGCGGTGGCGCGTACCCTGTCGGTCAAAAAGGCACGGTACTGGTTCAACTGCAATCCCGAAGGGCCTACTCATTGGTTTTTTCAGCAATGGGTATTACGGGCGAAGGAACAAAACGCGCTGCACCTGCACTTCCTCATGTCGGACAATCCGACGCTCGACAAAGAGCAGCTTCGGGAAGCGGAAACCCGATTCTCCGGCGTGTTTTATGACCGCTACATCCGCGGGCTGTGGGTGGTGGCCGACGGCGTGATCTATTCCATGTTTGACGCGACGGAGAATGTGCTGCCGGATGTGCCGTTCCGTCCAGAGCGTGAACTGATTGCGGTGGACTACGGCACTTTCAATCCCTGTGTATTCCTGCACATTTACGCGGCGGGAACCGGGGACGGAATCGCACATTTCATTGACCGCGAGTATTACCACAACGGGCGGGGCGAAGCGGTCGGGGCTGCCGTGCAGAAGGACGACGAGCAGTACGCGCGGGATATGCTCGCCTTTACGGGCGGGCGGACGGGCGGAAGGATATCCCCATCATCGTTGACCCCTCCGCCAGTTCCTTCATCACACGGCTGCGGCACGACGGCTTTACCAATGTCTGTCCCGCGAAAAACGCCGTCGCCAAGGGGATTGCTGCCGTATCGGTGGAACTGACCGGACGGCGGCTGACATTTTCGCCCGACTGCGTGAACACGCTGCGGGAGATTCCTTCCTATGTGTGGGATGTGAAGCACGCCGAGCGGACGGGAGAAGACCGACCGCTGAAAATTAATGACCACTGCTGTGACGCGCTGCGTTACGGCGTTTATTTTGATATTCTGGCAAATGCCGGCATGCGTCCCTCGGTATCCGGACGCGGCGCGAGATAAGGGAGTGATGTGCATGATGGAATCGCCTATGAGAATCCTCTTGACGGAGCTGTCCGGGCTTTACGGACAAGCGGTGCTGGAGGACATCGGCAAGACCATCCGATTGTATGATTTCTATGACGGCAAGGGGCAGGACTGGGAGACGCCCAAGGGGCTGGATTACAAACCCACCAAGAAACGCGTCAATCTGGTCAAGAAGCTGATCAAGCGCGAGGCGGGATTTATGTTCGGACGCACGCCGGAGATGACCTATAAATCGAAGAACGAGGATGATCCGGGCATTGCCGCCGCGCAGGAGCTGCTGGACGGGGTGCTGAAAAAGTCCGGCTGGCGCAACAAGCTGATTCAGGCGGGGCGGGACTGCTTCATCGGCAAACGCGTCGCGCTGAAGGTGAGCGGCGGGCAGGGCAAAGAAACGCGCGTTTCTTTTCGCCCGTCGTATGAATTTGTTTATACGACCGCTGACGACGACTGCGACACGCTCGAAAAAATCATCTTTTTTTACCAGGTCAACAACGAACGGGAAAAGCGCGACCAACGCATCTGGCGGCAGAAATATTGGATGCAGAACGGGAAGTGCTTCCTCAACGAGGGTGTTTACGACGGCTTCGGGCGGGTGATCGAGAACGGCGCGGACGTGGACACGGGGCTGGATTTCATTCCCTGCTACGTCATCGTCAACGACGGTCTGACCGGGGATATGATGGGCGAAAGCGACGTGGAAGAGCTGATGGATTTGCAGAACGCTTACAACTGGCTCAATTCCGACGACGCGGATGCGCTCAAATTCAATATGTTCCCCCAGACGGTGGCGACCGACGCAAAGGCGGATTCGCTCGCGGCTATGAGGATTTCGCCCGGCGCGCTGGTGGATTTGCAGACCGACCCCGTCATGACGGGCGACGGCGGCAGGCAGGCCAAGCTCGAAAAACTCGAGGCTTCCTTCGGCTATTCGGAGCGGTTTGAGGCCGCCATCAACCGCACCAAGAACGACATGTTTGACCTGCTCAGCGTGCCCAATATCAGTCTGGAACAGCTGAAAGGACTGATGCAGTCCGGCAAGAGCATGAAGGCGCTGTATTGGGAGCTGATCGCACGGTGCGAGGACAAGTGGGCGAGCTGGGAACCTGCCCTCGAGTGGCTGGCGCATACGGTTCTCAAAATGGAGGCGGCGTATGCCGGCTTCGTCATCCCCTCGGATTACACGGTACACATTGAGGCGCTTTACCCGATACTCGAGGACGATTTTGACGAGATGGCAAACGATCAGCAGGAAGTCGCGCATCAGGTACGCAGCCGCAAGAGTTACATTACCAAATGGGGCACCGCTCCCGACGCAGACGCGGAGCTGCGGCAGATCAAGATAGAAGAGAGTTTGTTTTCTGACGCTTTCGCAGCGCTGGATAATGCGTAATGCGCAATGGTTGTAAACCGTAATGCGTGAGCAATCAGCAAATGCAGCTGTGTCTACCTAAATTCCGCATTCCGAATTGAACCGGGGGTGATGACGCATGGCGAGTGAGGATTATTTGCCGCTGATGGAAAAGGCGCGGGCTGACCATTTGAGAAATATTCAAAATGTGTCGGCGGAAATTGTGGCGCTCTACCGTCAGGCCATTGCCGAGCTGGTCAAAAAGGCGCTGAACGCCCACAAGGGTTCGCTGACGGAGCGCTGGGCTGCCGAATACGCCCTCAGCCTCGACCGACGTGTGAAAGAGCTGGAAGCGGGGCTTTATGACGTGCTGATGCAGGGCTTGAAGCGCTCCGCCGAGCTGCCGACAATCGCGATGGGCGACTGGTGGGAAGCCGTGGGCGGTCAGTCTTTCCGCGACGCCTTTGCCCTGCCGCCTGACAACGTGCTTGCCGGCATCATCGAGGGCGGCTTCTACAAGGATAACAAAGGGCTTTCCGAACGGATATGGCGTGTCGCTGACAGCTTTGAAAAGGACATCGGCTATATCGTCGACCGGGGCATTGCCGAGAAAAAATCGGCGCTGGAGCTGGCGCGGGACTTGGAGCAGTATGTGCAGGCACCTGCCCGGCGGGATTTCGACTGGGGCAAGGTATATCCGAATCTCAGCGGGAAAAAAGTGGATTTCAACGCGCAGCGCCTGGCACGCACCGCCATCAACCACGCCTATTTCCTCGACAATGTGCGGGTCTGCACGGAAAATCCCTTTGTCACCGCGATGCACTGGGATTTATCCAACGCGCATGAAGAACGGCAGGTGATCCCCTTCGGGCCCGATGAGTGCGACGAGTACGCCGAACACGACGAGGGGCTGGGTCTTGGCAATTTCAAGCCGGA
>CACWOA010000303.1 GCA_902762395.1 uncultured Ruminococcus sp. | reverse complement strand
GGACTATTCCGACAAATTCCTCAACCTCGCGGGGCAGGTTTGCCTCGAATATACCGCCTACTAGTATCTTTTGTCTGTCCCGGCGATGGCGCTGAGCAGCGGCGTGCTGCGGATGCGGGACAATACAAAGAAAAAGGCGGAAATGCGGGTGTAAACAAATGCGTACAAAAACATTTTCACCTTTCACGCTATTGAAAAAACCTCTTTACACCGATGAATTTTAGTGGTAAAATAAGGGTAAACTTCCGATACGGATTGTCACTTCATAAAAAAGGATTTGATTTTGATGAGAAGCAAGGTTATCACAGAATATGACGAGGTTTTGAGACGCGTCAAAAAGATACACTTTATCGGCATCGGCGGTTCGGGTATGTGTCCGCTGGTGGATATCCTGCGCGGCGACGGCAAGGAGATCACAGGCTCCGATGTGGACGACAATTCCGACACCGTCAGGCGCCTGCGTTCCTTTGGCATCCCGGTCGCCATCGGTCAGCGCGCCGAGAATATCGGCAACGCGGAGCTGGTGGTCTATTCCGCCGCTATTGCCAAGGACAATCCCGAACTGGTCGCGGCAAAGGAATCGGGCGTTCCCACCATCGAACGCTCCGTGCTGCTCGGCGCGGTCTGCCGCCGTTACAAAAACGATATTGCCATTTCCGGCACGCACGGCAAGACGACCACCACTTCCATGGTGACGACCATCCTCATGGCGGGGCAGCTCGACCCCACTGTCGTCATCGGCGGCAAGCTGGCGCTCATCGAGGGCTACGGACGGGCAGGACAGAGCGAGAATATGGTCTGCGAAGCGTGCGAATTTGTGGACACCTTCCTCCAGATCACCCCGGAAATCGCGGTCATTCTCAACATCGACGCTGACCACCTCGACTACTTCGGCACGCTCGACAACATCATCGCCTCTTTCCGTCAGTTCGCCAATCAGACCACCGGTGTGGTGATCGCCAACGGCGACGACGCGAACACCATGAAGGCGCTCGATACCACCAAGGCGAAAATCATCACCTTCGGTTTGCAGCCCTCCAATGATTACTACGCCGAAAATGTCGGAATGGCGCACGGCGGCTTCTGGAAATTCGACCTCATGCGCAAGGGGGAAAAGCTGACCGACATCACGCTGAAAGTGCCGGGCGAACACAATGTGTTAAACGCGCTCGCCGCCTCCGCCGCCTGTCTCTATGTCGGCGCGACCCCTGACGATGTGAAAAAGGGATTGGGCATGTTCTCCGGCGCGTCGAGACGTTTTGAAATCCATACCGTATATAACGGTATTACCATTGCGGATGACTACGCGCATCATCCGACCGAAATCGAAGCGACACTGCGCGCCTGCAAAGAGATGGATTACAAGCGTGTCTGGGCGGTGTTCCAGCCCTTCACCTACACCCGCACCAAAACCCATATGCAAGAATTTGCCGATGTGCTGCAAATCGCGGATAAAGTCGTGCTGACCGATATCATGGGCGGCAGAGAATGGGACGACCTGGGCATCAAGTCCGAAGATTTACAGGCGCTCATTCCCGGCTGCCACCTCGAACACACCTTTGAGGACGTTGCCAATTATGTGCTGGCCAACGCCGAGGACGGCGATCTGGTCATCACGATGGGCTGCGGCGACGTGTATAAATGCGCCAAGCTCATGAAAGCCAAGCTGTTAGCGGTTAGCGATTAGCCGTTAGCGGTTAGCGTACCGACAAAAGAGACTCTTTCACAATTAAAATTGACTTTTGTGATACAAATAAAAAAATGCTTGACAAACGCGGGAAAGCATGCTATACTTAATCAGACAATAAAGCAGTTGGCGGTTTTGTGCTGCCCTCACCTCCGTTCTGACAGATAGACGGTGGGTCAATATTTCCGAGGAAATGCGTGCTTTGGCGCGCTTGTTTGGAGTATTCGCACGGAGGACAGGCAACTGGCTCCGTGCTTTTTGTTGCAACAAAATTATCTTTTTATTTGGGGGTGCTTGGTCATAAGCAAAGAACAACAGGTGCAGATTAACGAAGATATTCGTGACAGGGAAGTCCGCGTGATCGGTTCCGACGGCAGCCAGCTCGGCATTATGAGCGCGTCGGAGGCGCTCGACAAAGCGGCGCAGGTCAATCTTGATCTGGTCAAGATCGCTCCGCAGGCAACGCCTCCCGTCTGCAAAATCATGGACTACGGAAAATACCGTTTTGAACAGCAAAAAAGAGAAAAGGAAGCCAAAAAGAATCAGCGCACGTTTGATATCAAGGAGGTTCGCCTTTCGCTCAACATCGACACCCACGACTTTGAAACCAAGGTCAAGCAGGCGGTCAAGTTCGTTCAGGGCGGAGACAAGGTGAAAGCAACCATTCGATTCAAGGGTCGCGAACTCGGTCATCCCGAGCACGGACTGGTAATCATGAAGAAGTTTGCCGAAGCTTTGGCGGACGTAGCGGTCATAGAAAAGCCCGCAAAGCTTGAAGGACGCAGCATGATAAACATCATCAAGACCGCCATCGATATGGGATATGTCAAGATCCCCGAAGGGATACTTATAGATATATCACAGATTGAAATGATTATTTAACACAGCTTACTGATATAGAAATAAATTGAATTAAGAAAAACATCTCCAAATATGACACGACAAATTTGAGTAGTACATTTTTAATCTCTTGAAAAT
>CACWOA010000302.1 GCA_902762395.1 uncultured Ruminococcus sp. | reverse complement strand
GCCCAGGAGAGCCATACCATGAAAGTGGGGGACGTTTATCTTCCGGAGGTGGTCACAACGCCCGCCAGCGCGAGGAATATCGAGGGCAAATGGACGACCAACAATCCTTCCATCGTCAGTGTGTCGGGGCAGTCCATCCGGGCAGTCGGCACCGGATCCGCCATTATCACGCTGACAACCGACAAGGGGCATCTGACCGCTTCCATGCTCATCAATGTGGTGGTGGACGAGGTGGACACCTCGGCGGAGCCTCCGGATGTGGGCAGAAAATCGGTCGTCAGAAACACAGCCGAAGGGGACGGCTTCCAGCCGCTGCGTGAGGACTTGCTGACCTTCCGCATCAACGGGAAGGAATACACCATCAACCAGAGCGTCAAGCCCTTGCTCAAAGCGCTGGGAACGCCCGATCAGTTTGAAAAATGCACCGGCTGCGCCTATGCCGACCAGGGCGACGACAAGCAATATACCTACCGTTACGACCGCTTCAAGCGCAACGGTCTCTGCACCATCTTTACGGTTCCGATTTTAGCGGACGGCGGCGAGGCGATCTGTGAGATCAGCATCCGGAATTACATCACCGAGGATGTGGAAACCACCAAGGGCATCAGACTCGGCTCCACCCGGAAATCCGTCGAGAAGGCCTACGGTACCTATTACACAGAGGAAACGGTGGATGACGAAACGCCCTATATCCGCATGACCTATTGGGCGGGAGAGCCGGATCGTCCCGGCGTGCCTTATCTTTGCTTTACCCTCGACGCCAAAACCCAGAAGGTCAAAGGCATGGGGATTTTCAGCGGAAGAAATATCGGATAAAGACAGGGGAGGACAGATCATAACATGGTATTCAGTTCAGCGGCTTTTTTGTTCGCTTTTTTTCCGGTTTATATTCTGATCGTGTCGCTGGTGAAAAATGTCAGGATCAGCAACGCGCTGCTGCTGGTCATGAGCCTGCTGTTTTACGCGTGGGGGGAACCGGTTTATATTCTTCTGATGCTGTTTTCGATGGCGGTCAATTTTGTGATGGCACTGCCTGCGGAAAAATACGTTGACAACGACTGCGTGACTAAACGGGTGCTGCTGGGAACGGACGTTGTTTTCAATCTGGTGATGCTGGCGCTGTTTAAATACGCCGGGTTTATCGTGTCGTCCCTGGACGCCATGACGGGACTTTCGGTGCCGGTGCCGCAGATTCCCCTGCCGATCGGCATTTCCTTTTTCACTTTCCAGACCATGAGCTACGTCATCGACGCCTACCGCGGCACCTGCGGCGTGCAGAGAAACTTCGCGAAGTTTATGCTGTATGTGTCCTTCTTTCCGCAGCTTATCGCGGGTCCTATCGTCAAATACCACGATATCGAGCAGCAGCTCAGTGCGCGCAGCACCGATGTTTCCAGGATTGCCGACGGCATCCGGCGCTTTATTGTGGGTCTGTCGAAAAAGATGCTGCTTGCCAATGTATTCGGTGAAACGGTAGACCGCATTTTTGCCCTCGACAACGGCGACCTCAATGTGATTTTAGCGTGGGCGGGCGGCATTCTCTATTGTCTGCAAATCTACTTTGATTTTTCGGGCTATTCCGACATGGCGATCGGACTCGGAAAGATGGCGGGCTTTGATTTCATGGAAAACTTCGATTATCCCTACACTTCCTGCTCCATGCGCGAATTCTGGAAAAGATGGCACATTTCCCTGACCACCTGGTTCCGGGAATACGTTTACTTTCCCCTCGGTGGCAACCGGAAGGGGCGTGTGCGCACAGGTGTGAACCGTATGTTCGTCTTTGTGCTGACGGGACTGTGGCACGGCGCCATGTGGACCTTTGTGGTGTGGGGCGTATTTCACGGCATTTTCCAGCTTCTCGAAACCTATGTCATTCATCCCGAAAAGTGGAAGCACAAAGCGCTGGGCTATATCTATGCCATGACGGTGGTGATGGTCGGATTTACCATCTTCCGCGCCGACAGCATGACCCAGGCGGGGCAGTTTCTGTGGCAGATGGTCGCGGGATTTCATTTTACCAAAATCGGTCTGCTCAACGCCCGGGGGCTGCTGACATTTTACAATGTATTCATTTTTATCGCGGCGCTGGTGGCGGCTACGCCCGTGGTCAGGCACCTTGCGAACCGCCTGGCGCAAAAATACCACGCGGGATCGCTTGTTGCCTGTCTGCAATACGGCGCGAGCCTGGTACTGTTTGCGCTGTGCGTGATGTCGCTGGCTTCGTCCACCTACAATCCGTTTATTTATTTCCGTTTCTGATGGGGGAGGTGCCGATAGATGGAAAAAGCCAAAAAATTCGCCAAAGCAGTCTATATCCTGCTGATCCTTACGGTGTGTACGATTCCTTTTTTGGGGATGCTGCTGGGATGGGGCAGTGAGTCCACCGAAAACCGCACAGCGGCAGGGCTTCCCGAGCTTTACACCGTCACAGAAAACACGCGCGAGTGGAACACCGCCTACACGACGGAATTAGGAGAGTATTATTCGGAAAATTTCGGCTTTCGACAGGAACTGGTCACGGCGTATTCGTGGCTCAATGAAAAGCTCTTTCGCCGTTCCGCCAATCCCAAGGTGACGGTCGGCAGCGACGGATGGTATTATTTTAACGAGACGATTGACGACTACGCGGGCATATCCGCCCTGTCGGATCGCGGCATCTATCGCCTGAAAAAAA
>CACWOA010000301.1 GCA_902762395.1 uncultured Ruminococcus sp. | reverse complement strand
ACCAGTCCGAGATGACGCTTGCCGTCATCGGCTGGACTCCCACGCTCGCATTCGCTCGCTAATTGCGCTTCGCTTTTCTTTTTTCTTTTTTTCTTTTTCTCTCCCCACTCCCCACTTCCCACTCCCCACTAAATTTTCATTTTCCATTGCCTCTCCGTTCAAAAAAATGCGGCTGTCCCACCATATTTCGGTGCGACAGTCGCTTTTTTGGTCGTTATACTGCTATGATATAAAAGCTCAGCCCAGTCTCACGATATACGCGGTTTTGCCGGGAATCGACAGACCGCCGCCAAAACTCACGGACTGCCCCGTGATCAGATCGGTACCGCTGCCCGCGCCCGCGTCAAAATGGGCGGTATAGGGCGCATCATCCATATTCAGCGCAAAGATCACGCGCTCTCCGTCATATTCGCGGCGGAAAACGAGCTGCTTGGAATTGATGTGAAGCTGCCTGTAGCTTCCGCGGCAGAGCGCACGGGAGGAGGTTCTGACCGCGTAGAGGCGGCTGATATAGCCGGCAAGGTCATTGAAGCTGCTCTTCGCCTGCGCCGCCGAAAATTCCGGACGCAGCGCGTCATCGCCCTGCCCCTTCTCCGCCGTCATGCCAAACTCGCTGCCATAGTAGACAGAGGGAATGCCCGGCATAGCAAACAGGAGCGTGTAGATCAGCGGCAGGTTGCCCTTGTCCGTAAGGATCGAAGCGACGCGGGTCACGTCGTGGTTATCCACAAAGCAATAGAGGTTCTTGCCCTTATAGATCGTCCACTGTTCATCCGCAAACTGGCGGTTGAGCGAATAGCCGATTTCATGCATATTGGCACAGTTGAAGGAGGAATAAAGCCCCTTGTAGCACTCGTAATTGGTCACGGAATCGAGCATTGCGTCATTGCACCAGATGTTGTAGTCCCCGTGAAGGCACTCGCCCAGCAGGAAGAAATCCGGCCAGCGGCTCTTGCAGAAGGTGCGCAGTTCGCGCAGGAAGTCGCGGTCGAGGCAGTAGGCGACGTCGAGGCGCAGTCCGTCAATGCCGAATTCATTGACCCAGCCTTCGATGCAGCTGAAAAGATGTTCTTTCACCTGCGGATGGCGGATATTGAGTTTGACAAGGTCATAGTGACCTTCCCAGCCCTCATACCAGAAGCCGTCATTATAGTTGGAGTTGCCGTCAAAATGGATGTTGAACCAATCCTTGAAAGGGGAATCCCAGCGGTGCTGTTTCACGTCGTTGAACGCCCAGAAATCGCGTCCCACATGATTGAACACGCCGTCCAGAATGACTTTGATGCCTTTATGATGCAGCGCGCTGCATACGTCGGCAAAATCCCTGTTGGTGCCGAGGCGACGGTCGATCACACGGTAGTCGGCGGTGTCGTAGCCGTGCTTGGTGGACTCAAAAACCGGTCCGAAATACACGGCGTTCGCACCCATTTTCACCAGATGGTCGGCATAGTCGATCACGCGTCTGATCTTGCCGGTGGGCTGGGACGTGAAATCATTGTAGCGGTTTTCGCCGCAGAACCCCAGCGGGTAGATATGATAAAACGCCGCGTCACGGAACCAGTCGGGCGCGTCCGGCACGCGGTTGACCTTGGGCGCTTCGGTCGTCACGGGCGGCACCGCCACCGACGCCGCCTTTTTCTCCACTGCCTTTTCAGCGGCTTTTTTTGCCTGCTTCTTCTGGGGCAGCGAGGGAATGTGGTTTTCATTGGGATAAACCTGCCGCCAGTCGGCGCGCAGTCTGTCACAGGTGTGGAGAATATCATATGACTGCCAAGTCGGATAAATCGGGGACTCGGTCAACCCCTTGGCAAGACACTCCATCACATGAAGCGCCTGGTATCCGTACTGTTTGTCACGGCTGTCGGAATCGCTGTATTGGCGGATGACTTCGCCGTCCTTGATCACATACGCATTGTGCGCTCCGTTGAAATCGGGCAGGGCGATAAATCCGTCGGAACCCGTAATTTCGGCGTGATTGGCATCGTACTCAAAACCGCAGGTAAGGGAAGCTCTGCCGCCGTTGTAAAACTTCATCAATACGGAGGACTGCCAGTCTATGCCGTTTTCGCAGTGGATGACCTGTGAGCGGATATCGATGGGTCTGCCGCCCAGCAGCCATTGTGCCAGAAAAATCGGGTACACGCCTACATCGAGCAGCGAGCCGCCGCCAAGCTTGGGAGAAATCGTGCGGTCTTCCGTGTTGTAAAGTCGCTTGTGGAAGAGCGTCGCGCTGACTTCCTTCACTTCCCCGATGATTCCCTCGTCGATCCACTCCCGCACCTTGACAATAGCGGGCAAAAAACGCGTCCACATGGCCTCCATAAAGAATACCTTTTTCTTTTTGGCGGCGTTAATTACCGTTTCCGCCTGCTTGGCGTTGATGGAAACCGGTTTTTCGCACAGCACCGCCTTGCCGCAGGAAATCGCCGCCATCGCGCTGTCCGCGTGATCGGTGTGCGGCGTGCCAATGTAAACGATATCCACCTTTTCATCGGCAGCCATCGACAGCACATCGTCATAAACGCCCTCAATACCGAATTCTTCCGCAAACTGCTGCGCTTTCTGTATGCTGCGGGAGCAGACCGCCGCTATTTCGGCGTTTTCCAGCAATTGCAGCGCCCGGCAGAACGTATGACACATTCTGCCTGTTCCCACAATGCCCCAACGGTATTTCTTCATAAAATG
>CACWOA010000300.1 GCA_902762395.1 uncultured Ruminococcus sp. | reverse complement strand
CGAACTCCGCGCCTACGAAGAAAAAATCCACCACCTCGCCGATAGGATGATGGAGATTGATCTGGACGACGGCGTGAAGCACAACTATGATTTATTTAAGGATGTATTGGCGAAGATTAAGTGATCAGTGGTCAGTGGTCAGTGGTCAGTGGACAGTGGGAAGTGGAACGAGAAGCTCGTTTATAATGAAATTTCACATTTCACACTATTAAAGAAAAGAATGGGGGAAGGAAAATGGCAAGGAAAAACAGAAAAGCGTATGACGCGGAAGACGAGGTGGATCTTTTTGAGCTGTCCCGCAGGAAGGAGCAGGCGGAGATGATCCGGCGCAGCGTGGAGGAGAATGAGCGGGAACAGCACAACGCTTCCGTCGCCGCGCCGTCCCCGCAGCCCGCACGCACCCCCCGTCCCATGCCTTCCGCCGCCAATGGCGGCATGGCGCGGGCGCGGGACGGCGGGAATCACGGATTAAACTTTGGCAAAATTGTAAATTTGTTGTTGATAGCTGCCGTTGTTTGTGGTATAATGATGATAACCTCGGTTTATCGGGCTTTGAGCGGGGTCAACTATGTGGAAGTCAACACGCAGTGGAGCGACATAAAGGCGGAGGACGCCCCCGACTGGCCGCTCCGGTCGGAGAGCGGCGTCACCAATATTCTGCTGTTGGGCATAGACGGCGACGGGGGAGAGAACCAGCGCAGCGACACGATTATGCTGCTGACCCTCGACGGGAATGAGGACGTGCTGAAAATGACCTCTATTCTGCGCGATACTTATGTAGCCATTCCGGGGCGGGAAAAAAAGACCCGCATCAATCATGCCTATGCCTATGGCGGGGCGGCGCTGACCATGCGCACGGTGGAGAGCAATTTCCGCATTGATATCGACCGCTATGTCGGCATTGATATGGACGGTCTGACCGTGGTGGCGGAGAAGCTGGGCGGCGTGGAACTCACATTGACGGAAAAAGAGGCGAATGTGATCAATCAGCACGTCAAAGACAGTCACCTGACGGAGGGAAGGCAGCATCTCAACGGCGCGCAGGCGACCTATTACGCCCGTATCCGCAAGATCGACAGCGATTTTGGCAGGACGGAGCGGCAGCGCAAGCTGCTCAGGGCGATGATGGCGCAGTTCAGGCGGTTGTCTCTGCCGGAGAAGTATTCGCTGATCAGCGAGGCGGCGCCGTATTTTACCACCAATCTGTCCGATGCCGAGCTGATGTTGCTGGCGCTGCGGGCGGCGGGAATGCTGTCGTCCGAGCCGCAGGACATGAGCGTCCCGGTGAAGGGGGCGTACCAGTCAAAAACCATCTCCAAAATGGCGGTGCTGGTGCCCGACCTGCCGGAGAACTGCCGGGAAATGCACCGTTTCATTTTCGGCAGCCTGCCGGATTAGTGGTTAGTGGTTAGTGGTTAGTGGTTAGTGGTTAGTGGTTAGCCGTTAACCGTTAACCGATAGCCGATAGCCGATAAAAAACCGTAAGGGGGAAGATGACAAATTGACAGCACAATTGAAATTTAAATTTGACAAAATGCTGTCACGCTGGCCGGAGCTGACAACCGATGAAAAGATTGTGACGATCTGCGTGATTTCGTTGTTTCTGCCCTATCAATTGGTGGCGGTTCCCGGATTGATGGCTGTTTTCCGGGCGCTGCTGAAAAAAGACATTCGTCAGAGAATGTGGAACGTCTCTTCGTCGGGGTATGTTTTCGCGTCGCTGCCGATTTTTACCCTTCCCGCCGTCCTGTTTCAAAACTGGTTCGGGCTGATGGGCGGCGTGGTACTCTGGCTGATGCTGGTGTTTATGGTGTATCTTTTCACCTTTATGAAGGTGCGGTTTTACAACAATCTGATAGACCTGATGCTGATTCTCAGCCTGTTTGCCACGCTTTTCGGCGTGGCGGATATAGCTTTCTTCCGCTTCTTCATCTTTGAGGGGAGGACTTCGTCTGTCTTTTTCAACGCCAATTACTACGGCTATATGCTGGAGCTGTTTGTGATTATGGCGCTGTATCGGTTTGAAAAGCGGCATTCGGCGGGATATCTCGTCATCCTGTTTGTCAATCTCGGCAGCATATTGCTGTGCGACTGCCGCACGGCGTGGGCGGCGCTGGCGGTGGTGCTGGTGTTTTACGCGGTGCATTACAAGCACAATGTCAAGTGGGTCATCATCATCATGCTGATCACCGTGCTGATTATCATCATGATCCTGTGGGTGCCGATGTTTTCCGACCGGCTGGCAAGCGAAGTGCTGGACTATGACGTCTATAAGCGTTCCCGGATATGGGGCAACGCGATCGACTGGATATTGAAGCGTCCCTTGTTCGGCTACGGGATGAACGCGTTCCGCGAAATCTGCATCCGCACGCACGCCAAGCGCATCCGCTGGCATTCTCACAACATCATTCTCAATATCATGCTGGATTTCGGCGTGGCGGGACTGGCATATTTCAGTTGCATGATCGGCAAATTTGTCAGTGTTCTCAATAAGCCGCAGTTTTGCGTTTCCTACATAACGATACGCAATCTGATTATGATCGCGGGGCTTGCCACCCTGATTCACGGTGTGACCGATGTGCCGATTCTCGGCGTTCAGACCGCGCTTGCGCTGATCTTTATCGTGTCGGGGTGCAGTGTGGAGCGCAACGAGCGCGTCTTCCGGCGGCTCAACAATTTCTGCGAAATCTAC
>CACWOA010000299.1 GCA_902762395.1 uncultured Ruminococcus sp. | reverse complement strand
CGCGCGGCTGACGGCGTACTGGAGGCGGCATATATGCCGGGCAAGAGATTTGTCTGGGGTGTGCAGTGGCACCCGGAGATGTCCTTCCGTACAGACGAGAACAGCGTGAAAATATTTGAGGCGTTTGTGGCGGGAGCGAAGAGCGCGAAAAACGAGAACTAATACTATTATCTATTAAGGGAACCTCTAAAATTTCCTTACCGCGCATAAGTGCGAAAACTTCACGGCATAATCTTCCGTACTTCTTCACGACATAGAATGATCAGAGATTCCCTAAAAAATATATTAGAAGAAAGTATCATAAAGGCGGGGCAGATACCAAGAGGTACCTGCCCCGCTGTCATCTGCCGCGGTTACTTTTTCCTGAGATTTTCAAACAGATTGTATCGTATTTTTTCATAATTTCCCAGGGTCTCGTTGATGATGGTCGAATACGCGAAGGCGCCCGGATGAGCGGCGATGATTTTCTCCATCGCGACGACCTGGTGCTTCTGCACGACGCAAATCAGCATCTCCGTTTCTCTGCCCGAGAACATTCCCTTGGCAGGGACAACCGTGACGGAGTGCTTCAGCGTTCTGATGATCTCGTCGGAAATTTCCTTGGATTCATTTGACACGATCTCAAATTTAATCTTTTGTCTGGAACCGCGCAGGATGTTGTCGCCCACCTGACTGGTGAGGAAGGAATAAATGATACAGAGCACCACAGGCTCTACTTTTAAATCGTAGACGAAATAGGAGGCGACCGCAACGCCCGTGTTCAGCGCGAAAATAATCCATATCAGATTTTGCTCTGGCCATCTTTTATGTATCAGAGCGGCGACGATGTCCGTTCCTCCCGTGCAGCCGTTCAGACGGATCGCCGCGCCATAGATGATGCCGTTGATAACGCCCGACGCGATCGGCGCGAGGATCGTGCTGGTGCCGTTGGCGGTTTTATAGCTCAGAAAGGACAGGTCTGCCACCCTGAACTGCAGCAGGAGAAGCGCAACGGAAAAGGTCAGCGCGAAAACCGTTGACCTGGCGGCAAAGCTTTTGTCCAGAAAGAAGAACGCCAGCACACACAGCGGAATATTGATCAGAAGGCTCATATACGCGACGGAAAAATGCAGCTTATACTGAATCATTGTCGCGATGCCGTTGATGCCGGCGGGGGCGAAGCTGTTTTCGAAAATAAAGATCTGGTAGCAGAGCGCCATACCGCAGGCAAGCGCGATGATCAGCAAATATACCAGAGATGCTTTCATGATTTCCTTTGACCTTGATTTTTTCGTCATCATGGGTACCTCCCTTAATCAGACATACTGCCTGTTATTATTATCTCAGATTCTCCGCGTTTGTCAAGCGATATTGACGGGAAGATGATAGCCGCAGCGCCAAAAAAATGGCAGCCCTTATCCGCTTTTCAAACCGGAACATATCGAACATCTCTTCCGTTTCGCCGGGATCGGGATGATGGCGGTTGTAATACTCTACGATATGGAAGCCGCAGCGGTTGACGTAAAAATGGATATTGCGCTTTTCAAAATACGGCGTCATGGTTTCCCATTCCCTTACCCGGGGATAGAGAGCTTCTATCTCCTTCCATGCGGCGAAGCCGATTCCCTTGCTGTGAACGGTGGGGGAGACAAACAATAATTCCAAATCTCCCTTGTCACCCTCCACGCTGACGACTGCTCCGCCTGCCGTCTCTCCGTTGACGACAATGCGGTACGCCTCGCCCAGGCTGATGGATTTTTCGATCACATCGCGGGAAATGATTTCCCCGTCCTCCTCGAAATGCGTGTCCCGGCAGCCGAATTCCTCCAGCGCTCCGAATCGGAACGCCTCCTGGTTGTCGAGAATAAACTGTTCCCTGTCCTCTGCCTGCAGGGGCAGGAGACGGACTCCTTTTGTGTTCATTGCTGTCTGATCCTTTCAAAACGAATATAATTTTTCATAAACAGGACGCCTGCCAGCGCAAGCGCGCTGCCGAGTCCTGTGTAGAAAAAAGCGACAAATTGATCGGGAAAGACTCCCGCCGCGCGCAGACCGATTCCGCCTCCCATCATTATCGCCATGATGATATAGGCTTTTAAGTCGAAAAAGCGCAGGAAGAGCTGACGCTCGTCCTCATAGCCAATAATTCTTTTGGTATGCTTTTGGCTCATTCTGAAAAACATCGCTCCGAACAGCAGAAAGATCACGATGGACAGCAGGTACCAATACCACCGCTGCTCAATTGAGAGATAGGAGAGGACCCCCAGCCTCGCGACGTTAATCCCTGCTGTGAGCCATACGATTCCCGCTATCAACAGCAGCGTCCGCTTTTTTACCCGAAACATTTTTTTACCCTCTTTCCGTGTCTGTCCGCGCGTGTTTTCCTTCTCTGTCTATGATAGCAGATTATCACCCGTTTGTCCATATCGTTGAAGAGGAAACGGACGCGCCATCATTCCCGCCTGTCCCTCAAGACAATTTCTTATTTGGGATTTATGGTAAAAAGCCATTGTTTAAGCTTTTTCATAAATCCCATATGAATGGGACGCCGCTTGGTCCGGCAGGCGGAGCGCAATTCCCGTTTGAATGTCCTTGGGTAAAATCGGCAAAAGTTATTGCATTCTTGACAGAATGTGTTAATATAAAGACAAGTTTTATGTATCATTGTTACAGAAGGCGTCGTGTGCGGACAAATCGGCGTCTGCTGCGCAGCTGTCAATGTTCAAGGAGGGATTTAACATGAAAGACAAAATCTTCGGTGCTCTCCAGCGAGTCGGCAGATCGTTTATGCTGCCCATCGCCCTGCTTCCCATCGCGGGTCTGCTGCTGGGCATCGGAAGCTCATTCACCAACCCCGTCATGCTGGAGGCCTACGGTCTGAGCGGCGTGATCCACGAGGGCACCGTCCTCTTCACTGTCTTTGACATCATGAAGGAGTGCGGCAACATCATCTTCAGCAACCTGCCCCTTCTGTTCGCGATGGGCGTAGCCATCGGCATGGCGAAGAAGGAGAAGGCGGTCGCCGCGCTGTCGGGCGCGATCGCGTATCTGGTCATGAACGTTTCCATTTTCGCTATGATCAGTTCCAACGGCGGCGTCGAGAATATGGCGCCGAATACCACCACGCAGGTGTTGGGTATCACGACGCTGCAAATGGGCGTTTTCGGCGGTATCATCGTCGGTCTGGGCGTGGCGGCACTGCACAACCGCTTTTATAAAATCCAGCTGCCGCAGGTTCTCTCCTTCTTTGGCGGCACCCGTTTTATCCCCATCATCAGCACCGCCGTGTACCTTTTGGTCGGTGTCGTCATGTTCTACCTCTGGCCGTTTGTACAGGCGGGTATCGCCGCGCTGGGCGGACTGGTGCTCCAATCCGGCTACGCGGGCACATGGGTCTACGGCGTCATCGAACGCGCGCTGATCCCCTTCGGCCTTCATCATGTGTTCTATATGCCCTTCTGGCAGACTGCCATGGGCGGAGAGATGGTCGTGAACGGCGTGACGGTTCAGGGCGCGCAGAATATCTTCTTCGCGGAGCTGGCGAGCGACAACGTCACCCGCTTCTCCGTATCTGCCACACGCTTTATGTCGGGTAAATTCCCGTTTATGATGTTCGGTCTGCCCGGCGCGGCGCTTGCCATGTACCGCGCGGCACGTCCCGAAAAGCGCAAGGTTGTCGGCAGCCTGCTGCTGTCAGCCGCGCTGACCAGCATGATCACCGGTATCACCGAACCGCTTGAGTTCACCTTCCTGTTCCTCGCGCCGGGAATGTATGCCGTTCACTGCCTCTACGCGGGTCTGTCCTATATGCTGATGCATATTCTCAACGTCGGTGTAGGCATGACGTTCTCGGGCGGTCTGATCGACATGGTGCTGTTCGGCGTTCTGCAGGGCAGCGACAAAACCGGATGGATCTGGATCCCCGTTATCGGCGTGGGATACTTCTTCCTCTACTTCTTCACCTTCTACCTGATGATCACCAAGATGAATATCCCTACTCCCGGACGTGAGTCGGATGACGTGGAGCCGAAGCTCTTCACGCGTGACGACTACAACAAAAAGGGAGGCAACGGCGCTGCCGAGACCTCGGGCGGTTTCTCCGATCCTGTTTCCGCGCTGA